>JAXJDU010000309.1:0-8125 GCA_036301785.1 Acutalibacteraceae bacterium
AAAAGGCGACAAGTCAGACGGTGTTCTTGCATATAAATCAATGCTGATTACTGCAAAAACGCTTGGTCTGATTACCCAGTCAGTTAATGCAGATAACGTGTTTGGTGACGGCACACTAAAGGCTACTAAGCAGGTGCAGACAAAATACAAGCTTGAGGTTGACGGTATTGCAGGCGTTAAAACTATTACTGCACTGCATAATGTGATAAACAAGGAGCTTGCCGATATTAAAAACTCAATTATTAACAGCACTATAGACTATCTGGAGAAGGAATTAACCTGATGACAGAGGTTATTGTTGCGTTGATCAGTCTGCTTGGCTCGGGCTGTGGTGCGTTGGTTGGCATTATTGTTCAATCAAAAATTATAAATTACAGAATTGAACAGCTTGAAAGACGAGTAAGCGAGCACAACAATTTAATAGTAAGAACCTACGAAGCAGAAAAACAGCTTCAGATTCATAACGAAAAAATATCAGTAGCTAATCATCGTATTGCAGACATTGAGGAGGTGCTGAGAAATGACAGAGCTAACTGAAATTGCGAATATTGCTATGATTATAGGTTGCCTGGCTACACTTGTGAGTATAGTTACACAGGTAACAAAGGAATTTAATTTTCTTAAAGCAATTCCTACTGCTATACAGGTAACGGTGCTATCAATCGCTTTTACTGTTATAGCTTATCTTGCGTACACATCGTATAACAATATTGTTACAGAATGGTTTATGATAGTAGCAAGCGTGGTTGTTGGGTTTATTGTTGCGTTTGTTTCTATGTTTGGCTGGGAAAAGCTACACGATATTTATAAAAGATTCAAAAAATAAAGTGTGCTGAATAATTGAAAATATAAAACTTAAATATAAGGGCTGTGTAATTGCTAAGGCAGTTATACAGCTCTTTTCAGCTTTTAAAATAAAATATAAAAAACAATTGAATTCACTGTTGACAAATAATAGGTAATATGTTACTATATCAATATAATATATTACCTATTGGAGGACACCATGAATTTTAACGAGGTAACAAGTAATGAAAATGTAGATTTTACGGGCATAGAGATGTCATATTTTTTGCTTGGATTATTAAGTGCATTTGATAACAGATTTCAGGCATTTGCAGACAGCACGATTAAAGAGATAAGCTGGAAGCAGTTTTTTGCTATTATCTGTATCAATCTATGCAAAGAAGCCCCTACTGTAAAGGAGCTTGCAGAGATAATGGGTAGCTCTCATCAGAATGTAAAGCAGATTTTATTGAAGCTTGAAAGGAAAGGCTTTGTAAGCATTACAGCAGACGCAAACGACAAGCGAAAGCAACGAATATGGCTTACTGAATACTGCAATGAATTCTGTGCAAAAAATGATGGAATGACTATGCTGTTTATGAAAAGTCTGTTTGCAGGCATTTCACAAGAACAATTACAGGTAACAATACAGACTATTATGCAGATGGAAAATAATTTAAAGGAGATTAAGGATGATGAGTAAGGGTGTTATTTTATATCAGTCAAAGTATGGTGCAACTAAAAAATATGCTGACTGGCTGGTGGAAGAAACTGGATTTGACTGTGTGGAAACTAAAAATGCTAAGGTTGAAAATCTACATAGCTATGATGTAATCATTCTGGGCGGTGGTGTTTATGCCTCTGGTATTGCAGGACTTCAGTTTTTAAAGAAGAATATTGGTCAGCTGGCAGATAAGAAAATCGCTGTATTTGCAGTGGGTGCTTCTCCTTATGATGAGGAAGCTATAGCACAGGTAAGAGATTTTCATTTTAAGGCTGAGCTTAGTGATATTCCTTTGTTCTATTGCCGTGGTGCATGGGACGAGGATAAAATGAAGTTTATTGACAAAACACTTTGCAAAATGCTGAAAAAAGCAGTTGAGAAACAAAATCCTGATGAATACGAGCCTTGGCAAAAGGCATTGATGTGCTCAGTCGGAAAGAAATGCGATTGGACAGATAAGGGATACCTTAAAGAATTGTTGAATTTCATCAGCGAAAGTGACGGTATTCAATGATGACAAGGCGAACAATTTTCTTAAAAAGTCTTTTAACCGGATTTATATATGCGTTAATCACTTGCATTGTACAGGTTCCTGTAGGTAGTGCTTTGTGCTGGCTATTAGGTGTTGAACCAGATTCATCTATCCCCTCTGAGAGTGTGCCACCACTATTATTTTCGCTTTTCATAGTTGGTGTTGTAATGGCATTCTTTTATTACCTTTATGGGTATTTGTTTGAGTCTGCATCTAAATGGAAGCAAGGAATGAAGTTTGGTATATTTTCTGCTTTATCAAACTATATCCCACAGGTATTTTTTCTTGATGCAACCAAAGGAATAAAGGCATTAATTACAGGTGGTTTCCATGTAATTCAGGTAGAATTATTTGACCTTATAATTATTATAGCTACATCGCTGTTAATGGTAAGATATATGCCATACCGTAACACAGAAGAAAAAGCAGATAATAAAATAAGCTGGTGGAAATGCTTGTTATGTGGAGGAATATTTTCAATATGTATCTACTTATTTTATGAAATCATGTTACCTGCTATTGGATTTTCAAGCATGGCTGAAGGTCTTAATGTGTCAGGCGAGCATATTTTATTCTTCTATTGTGTCTTGCTTTCTGGTTTTGTTTTAACAGGATTTCTGGTTTCGTGTTATGCGTATAAGATAGCTGATGTACGCAAAAGGCTTTACTTTTTTATAGCATACGGAGCTTTGATATGGTGTACATTTGATTTAACAATGATACCATTGGGGTTTGGTGTTTTAACTACAATTTTATTTATGATAATCAGCTTGATTGCATTTATTGCTACAGGCTTTGTTTATAAGCTGTTGAAATAATCATATTTAATATGATTTTCTATTCTGATAAAAATTAACATAAACCATAAATACAAAGAGCACCTCGGGTTGAGGTGCTCTTTGTACATAAAATATTAAGGAGGTCGGTAAAGAACTTTACATTAAAACATTGTAAAGCTCTGCTATTTCTTCAACGCTTGTATCCCTTGGGTTGCCTGGTCTGCAAGCGTCATCATATGCTGATTGTGCAAGGAATGGTATATCCTCTGGCTTGACAATTTCTTTCAGGTCGGCAGGAATACCAACATCTGCTGACAACTGCTTAACTGCGTCAATAGCAGCCTTGCGATATTCATCTGGTGTCATATTCTCTGTGCCTGCTACACCCATTGCCTGTGCTATATATTTATATTTTTCACCTGTATAAGGTGCGTTATATTCCATTACAGTTGGAAGAATAATTGCGTTTGCAACGCCATGAGGTGTGTCGTACAATGCACCAAGTGGATGTGCCATTGAGTGTACTATACCTAATCCAACATTAGAGAATCCCATACCAGCTACATACTGGCCAAGTGCCATACCTTCTCTGCCCTCTGCTGTGTTTTCAACAGCACCACGAAGATTTTTAGCAATAATTTCGATAGCCTTTAAGTGGAACATATCAGAAAGCTCCCATGCTCCCTTTGTTATGTAGCCCTCTATAGCGTGTGTTAAAGCGTCCATACCTGTTGCTGCTGTAAGACCCTTTGGCATTGTAGACATCATATCAGGGTCAACAACTGCTACAACTGGAATATCGTGTACATCTACACATACCATTTTACGGTTTTTCTCGGTATCGGTAATTACATAGTTAATTGTAACCTCTGCTGCTGTGCCTGCTGTTGTTGGTACTGCAATAATAGGTACGCACTTATTCTTAGTTGGTGCTACACCCTCCAATGAGCGTACATCGGCAAATTCAGGGTTATTTATTATTATACCAACTGCCTTTGCTGTATCCATTGATGAGCCACCACCAATAGCTACAATACAGTCAGCACCACATTGCTTGTAAGCCTCTACCCCAGCCTGTACATTTTCTATAGTTGGGTTTGGCTTTATGTCAGAAAAAATTTCATATGCAATGGCTGCATTATCAAGTATATCTGTAACCTTTTTAGTTACACCAAATTTTATAAGGTCAGGGTCTGATGCAACTAAAACCTTTTTAAAGCCTCTTGCGTTTACCTCATCTGCAATAGCGTTGATAGCACCTGCACCATGATATGAGGTTTCGTTAAGTACAAATCTGTTCATAAATTTAATCCTCCCAAAAATTTGTAATTTGATATTTTGATTATACTGCTAAATATACTAAAATTCAATACATAAGTTAAAAGAAATTATTAAATTTATTTAAACTTTTTTACATTTTATAACTGCTCAGATTATTGACAATAGTTTTATATATGTGATAAACTGCTTTAAGGAGTGATTTAATTATGATATTTCGTGCAGTTGGATATTTACTGTTTTTTGTTTTACTGGTGTACATTGACCTGCTTTTAATCAGCAAAAAGCCAGATACATTTACTGTTGTATGGAAAAAGACAACGCTTTACAGCATTACATTTGTAATTTATATTGTTTTGTGCTATTTGCTGGATTTTGTTCTTTGCAAATTCGGTATATATTAAGGTGAGTGATAACAATGAAGGATTTTGATATTATAAAAAGGCTTTTGGGTGATAAAATTACAGAAGACGATATTTCGAGCCTTGATTGCTATGTTCGTCCTCAGCTGGGAATATTCATTCCTATATCTGATACCTGTGAATATATGCTGAAGCCCGATAACACTCACCCATCGTATATGATAATAATTTATTTTGAAGAGGATTCAGACAAGCTGAATCATTATTATGCCGAGGTTACTTCTCCTGACACTGCATACACAGGCAAAGAGGGACTTCATTATTACTGCCTTATGATAGAAAAGGAATATTTTGAAAAGCGTTACAGAATGTATGCTGATGATTTACCTGTATTCAAAGAGAAAAGGTTTGAAATGTGCAGCGATATTTTAAAGGCTTTGAATACCTTTGCTTTTGAATACAGCAAATCTATGATGAACTCTGACATTACGCTTGACGCACAGACAGAAATTATTACCCACTGGATTATTCGCAGTATTTTTGGAGAAACACTTGATTTGCGTGCTGTTTCGGCTGATTATTCTGTGGCAAGAGCACAGCACTATATGGAGCAGCATTATATGGATAACATAACAGTTTCTAAGCTTGCTACACTTGGATATGTGTCGGCATCATGCTTTAATCGCCGTTTTAAGAAGGAGATTGGCATTACACCTATTGAATATCTTATTGAGATAAGAATACAGCGAGCTAAAACCATGCTTAGAAGAAAAAATATTCCTGTAACCGAGGTTGCAATGAGGTGTGGCTTTGGAAGCAACGCACATTTTTCTGCTTGTTTTCAGAGCAGGGTTGGTATTTCTCCAAGAGAATACCGTGACAAATATACTGATTAACAGTATTTTTAAAATTTCGTGCAGTATTTTAAAAGTAAAAATCCTTTAATTGGTTTATAATCCTATCATACTAAAAATCATGAAAGGATTGATATTATGACTCCACAGGAAATTTTTAAGCTGATTAACGAAAACCCTGCTTTTCATCTTGCAACAGTTGAAGGTGACCAACCAAGGGTACGAGGAATGATGTTATACAAAGCTGATGAAAACGGATTTGTTTTACATACTGCTTCAACTAAAGATGTTTTTGCACAGATAAAGAAAAATCCAAAGGCTGAAATGTGCTTTTCATGCAATGGTGTTCAGATTCGTGTAACTGGTGTACTTGAGCAGGTAAACGACGAAGCTCTGAGAGCAGAAATTTTTGCTCACCCATCAAGAAAATTTTTACAGGCATGGATAGAAAACGGCATTGATAATCTTCTTCAGGTTTTTGTTATGAAAAGCTGTACTGCTGTTACATGGACAATGGCAACCAACTTTGCCCCAAAGGAATATATCAAGCTTTGCGATTGATATATTTTCGTACTTATTGATATTCTGATTAAAATAAAACCGGTTAAGATATTGTGGTAATGCAAATATCTTAACCGGTTTATATAATTACCTTATTTTACTTACATAATTAAATCTGGAATCGGGTTAAAGGGTGGTATTATGTTTCAGTTTTTGGTTATACAACAACTGAAGTTTTATATCTTAAACTTATGATAATCAACACGGTAAGTGAAGAATCTATAAAATGTGGATTTTCTCCCCTATAATTACCATGTTAATATTGAACACCGATTATATAACCATCGTGCAACCCGTTAATTTACTCAAGAAAGTATTCAACATTTTGCTTTGAACTGATTAAATTATAATTCATTATCAGCACCACATTATTTCTACTACAGAAATAGTAGTTCAAAATAAAAAATACCTACTCTTTCTGATACAAATGTATCCAAAAAAGTAGGTATTTTGGTGCCGGTGGCCGGACTCGAACCGGCACGGTATCGCTACCGGTGGATTTTGAGTCCACTACGTCTGCCAATTCCATCACACCGGCACAACACTATGTATTATACAATAATCATCAGATAAAATCAAGACTTTTCTGAAATTTTATTTTTAATCCGTGCAGGTCTGCAATCCGGGCTATTATATGATATTTTAATAAGAGGTTTATATTACTGAGTTTATTCAACTTGATTTCCTCTGTTATTTTAATGTTTTATTTAAAATTTGCACTGACTGCTGGATTTCATTATCTATTGAAATAAATTGCTGAATGATGTATAATATCAGTATTATGTACTTTATAAAACGAAAGGAAAATATCAATGTTTGTAAACGATTGTTTAAATGTAAACGAAAATGGACATTTAACTATTGGTGGCTGTGACACTACTGAGCTTGCAAAAGAGTTTGGCACACCACTTTATGTTATGGATGAAGATACAATAAGAACCACCTGTAAGTCATATGTAAATTCTGTTGAGAAATATTACAATGGCAATGGCTTGCCTTTATATGCAAGTAAAGCTCTTAGCTGTAAGGCTTTGGTTCAGCTTATAAAGAGTGAAAACATGGGACTTGATGTTGTGTCTGGTGGTGAAATTTACACTGCTATGCAGGCTGGCTTCCCTGCTGAGAAAATTCATTTCCACGGAAATAACAAAACAGAAGCAGAGCTTAACATGGCTCTTGATTACAACATAGGCAAAATAGTTGTAGATAACCTATACGAGCTTGAGCTGCTGAACAGACTTGCTGGCGAAAAGGGCAAGGTTGTTAAGATTTCTATGCGTATTAAGCCTGGTATAGACGCACATACACATGATTTTATTATGACTGGTCAGATAGACTCTAAATTCGGCTTTGCACTTGAAACTGGTGAGGCTATGAGTGCTGTTAAAAAGACCTTTGAATTCGAGAATGTAGAGCTTACTGAGCTGCACTGCCATATCGGCTCTCAGATTTTTGATATTGACCCATTTGTTTCTGCTGCTGAGGTTATGATGGGCTTTATTGCTGACATCAAAAAGGAAACTGGTCACACTGTTACAGAGCTTAACCTTGGTGGTGGCTTTGGTATTATGTACACAAATAAGGACAACCCTACAGCCTATGACAACTACATGAACGCTGTTTCTAAGGCTGTTATTGCAAAGGCTGACGAATATGGTATTCCTGTGCCTTATATTTACATCGAGCCAGGTCGCTCTGTTGTTGGTGAAGCTGGTATTACACTTTATACAGTTGGTGCAAGAAAAGAAATTCCAGATGTTCGCACCTATGTTTCTGTTGACGGTGGTATGACAGACAATATCAGATATGCACTTTACCAGTCTGATTACACTGTTGTAAACGCAAGCAAGGCTGACCAAGAGGCAAACGACAAGGTTACTGTAGCAGGTAAATGCTGTGAAAGTGGCGACCTTGTTCAGAAGGATACTATGGTAGCAGATGTACAGTCTGGCGACATTCTTGCAGTGCTTTCAACCGGTGCTTACAACTATTCAATGTCATCAAATTACAACCGTAACCCTAGACCAGCTATTGTTATGGTAAAGGACGGCAAGGCAAGATTGATTGTTAAGAGAGAAACCTACGAAAATATTGTAGCTAATGATTTAGATTTATAATTTAAAGTGTACCCCCAACAAGCGTTTTGAACAATGCTTGTTGGGGGATTTTAATAATTTTCATTTTTACAACACATATTCAAATAACTGTATAATACACTTGTTTTAGCAAATAAATAGTAAGTGCTATTT
>JAXJDU010000310.1:0-7330 GCA_036301785.1 Acutalibacteraceae bacterium
GTAATTATTAAAAATGCCATTTTCAATGGCATTTTTAGGAAAAACTATGAGTTAAAGGGCGTTGCCCTTTAAAATCCCACGAGGGGTGTTACCCCGAGCAATCAATTCCTACGGAATTGGTTACATCACCCAAAAGCCTTTAAAAAGGCTTTACCCAAACTTTAAGTTTTGGTTTGTGCGTGTCTTTGTGTGACTGCGAAGCAGTCACACAAACTACAATTTATCTGCAACCGAGTTATATATAATATTAAGAAAGGATGAGAGAAATGGGATTTTTCAGTAAAATTAAAGCTGGTCTTAAAAAGACAAGAGATACTGTTGTAAATCAGATCGACAGTATGCTTAAATCCTTTACAAAAATTGATGAAGAATTATTTGAGGAGCTGGAAGAGCTTCTTATAATGGGTGATGTTGGTATGAACACAGCCAACAAAATCACAACAGAGCTTCGTGCAAGAGTTAAAAAAGAGGGTGTAACAGACCCTAACGAGGTTCACAGACTATTAAGAGAAATCACAGCTGATATGCTAAGAGGTGGCGAAGAGCTTAAAATAAACACAAAGCCATCTGTAATTCTTGTTATAGGTGTAAATGGTGTTGGTAAAACTACAACTATTGGTAAGCTTGCAAATAATCTGCGTATGCAGGGCAAGCATGTACTGTTAGCTGCTGCCGATACCTTCCGTGCTGCTGCTATCGACCAGCTTGAAATCTGGGCAGACAGAGCACAGTGCGAAATCGTAAAGCAAAAAGAGGGCTCAGACCCTGCAGCAGTTGTATTTGACGCAATTTCAGCAGCAAAGGCAAGAGGTGCCGATGTAATCATTGCCGACACAGCCGGCAGACTGCACAACAAAAAGCACCTTATGGGTGAGCTGAATAAAATCAGCAGAATTATCGACAGAGAGCTTCCAGACGCTGACAAGGAATTTTTGATTGTTCTTGACGCAACAACTGGCCAGAATGCAGTAAATCAGGCAAGAGAGTTCAAAAACGCTGCTGGTATTACTGGTATTGTGCTTACAAAGCTGGACGGCACTGCAAAGGGTGGTGTTGTGCTTTCAATCAAAGAGGAGCTTGGCGTGCCAGTAAAATATGTAGGTGTTGGCGAGCAAATGGACGACCTGCAGCCATTTAATGCAGATGACTTTGCAAAGGCACTATTTACCAAAAATGAGGAAGAAAAGCAATGAAAACTTTTGTAATAGCAAGTAATAACTCAAAAAAGGTAAACGAGCTTAACAGAATATTGCTCCCACTTGGAATAATGGCAAAAAAAGCCAAAGAAATGAATATCACATTAGATGATGTAGAAGAAACAGGCACAACCTTTACTGAGAATGCAAGACTAAAAGCAAGAGCAGCCTATGAGCGTACAGGCTTGCCTTGTATAGCAGATGATTCAGGCTTAATGGTAGACGCACTTAACGGTGCACCTGGTATTTATTCAGCCAGATATTCAGGAGAAAACGCTACAGACGAAAGCAACAACGCAAAGCTGCTTGCAGAAATGGAGGGTGTACCAGACATTCTTCGTAACGCAAAGTTTGTGTGTGTAATCTGCTGTATACTTGAAGATGGCAGAGAGATTATTGCACATGGTGAATGTGTAGGCAAAATTGCGTACAGCCCTATGGGTGAGGGTGGTTTTGGCTATGACCCATTATTTATGGTAGCAGGTGGCAAAAGCTTTGCACAGCTTACAGCTGATGAAAAGGATAAAATCAGCCACCGAGGTAACGCACTTAGAATTTTAAAAGAACAGCTTAAACAGCATATAATGGAGGAGAAAAATGCTAACAAGTAAACAAAGAGCATACCTTAGAGGTATGGCAAACTCAATGGACACAATACTTATAATCGGTAAAAGTGGTGTTACAGATACAGTTGTAGCACAGGCAGATTCTGCACTGGAGGCAAGAGAGCTTATCAAGGGCAGGGTGCTTGAAAACTCAGACACAACACCAAGAATAGCAGCCGACGAAATCGCAGAAAAGGTAAATGCAGATGTTGTGCAGGTAATCGGTACAAAATTTGTATTGTTCAGACAGAAAAAGAAAGAATCACAGTACAAGCTACCAAAGGTTAATCCAAAGGCTTAATAGCTTATTATTCTGTATGCAGACAAATTTGAATCCGACAGGAGATAATTATGAATAGTAAGGGAATTTTAATTTTAGCGATTATGTGGATTATTCTATCGCCAGTTGTTTGGTTTTGGGCAGAAAATACTGCGTTGGGTATTATATGGTTATGTGCTGGAGTTGCTGGATTAATCATCGCATTAATTAAATGTAATAAAGAGAAGAAGAATAAGTAAATTACAATTTATCTTTTTGATTATCAGAAAGTAGATTAGTATAATTGACTAAAAAAATACAGATTAATTATTTTTCTTTTTTTATTTCGTGCTAAATTGGTGCTTGCAATTGTTACAATTTTGTGATAAAATAATATACAATAAAGTAAATATTAAAAGTATAAAGGAGTGGGAAGTAATACAGCCAGTTGCTTGCAGGTGGTTGTATATAAAACCTGCTCCTTTTCGTTTAGTTTAAAACGACTTATAGTTAATACGAAAGGAAGTGCAAAAGCTATGGCAGGTAAAAATACAGTAGCTGTTGTGTGGGAGATTGTAGAGCCTTATGTAAAAGAGCTTAACCTACAGCTTTGGGATGTTCGCTTTGTAAAGGAGGGTGCTTGCTGGTACCTTAGAATTTTTATCGACAGCGAAAACGGAATTACTATAGAGGATTGTGAAAATGTAAGCCGAGCAATTGACGAGCCACTTGATATTGCAGACCCTATCAGCGAAAGCTATTGTCTGGAGGTTTCTTCTCCTGGTGTAGAAAGAGAGCTTACAAGACCAGAGCATTTCGAGCAGTATATGGGTGCTGATGTTATGGTTAAAATGATAAGACCAATACAGGGTGTTGGTAAAGAGTTTGCAGGTGTGCTTACAAACGCAGATAAAACAACCTGTACTGTAAAAACAGACAAAGACGAGGTTACCTTTAACAAAAAGGACAGCGTCTGGGTAAAGCTTGACGATTTTAATTTTTAATCTGTAAAATAAAATACTATTTCTAAAATCAGGAAAGGTGATTAATAAAATGGATAATTCAGAGCTTTTTAAAGCCATTGCTCAGCTTGAAGAGGATAAGGGCGTACCAGCTGATTATATGTTTGCTCAGATTCAGAAGGCTATAGAGGTTGCAGCAGGCAAAAACTACGGTAATGACGATGTAAAATTCATTGTTGATAAAGAACAGGGAATTTTTGAGGCTTATCTGCAAAAAGAGGTTGTTGAAGAGGTATTCGATAACAACATTGAAATTTCAGTAGAAAAAGCAAGAGAGATTAACCCAAATGCAGTAATCGGTGATTATGTTGGTGTTCAGATGGACACAATGACACTAGGCAGAATCGGTGTAAACGCTGCAAGAAATGTAATAAAGCAGGGTATCAACGAAGGCGAAAAGGGTCAGATTATGCTTGAGTTCCAGAGCAAAATCGGCGAGCTTGTTACAGCTACTGTAGAAAGAATAGACCCACGCACAGATAACGCAACTGTAAGAATTGGTAAATCAACTGCTGTATTACTTGCTAACGAGCAGGTATCTGGCGAGAAGCTTGCAGAGGGTCAGCTTGTTAAGGTTTATATCTCTGATGTACAGAAGAGAGAAAAGGGTGGCCCAAGAGTATTGATTTCAAGAACACACCCAGAATTCGTAAAAAGACTGTTCGAAACTGAAGTACCAGAAATTTACGATGGTATTGTAGAGATTAAGTCTGTATCAAGAGAAGCAGGCTCAAGAACAAAAATCGCTGTATACAGTAAGGATAAGCAGGTAGACGCTATCGGTGCTTGTATCGGTACAAGAGGTGCAAGAGTTGGCACAATCGTAGAGGAGCTTAACGGCGAGAAAATCGATATTATCGAGTACGATGAGGACCCAAAGAAGTTCATCGCAGCTGCTTTGTCACCATCAAGCGTTGTAAAGGTTCAGGTAGCAGCAGACGGCTCAAAGGTTTGCCGTGTAACAGTACCAGACAGCCAGCTGTCACTTGCTATTGGTAACAAGGGTCAGAATGCAAGACTTGCAGCAAGACTTACAGGCTGGAAAATAGACATTCGTCCAGAAAGTGGTTTCTTTGGTGAAGAGGATGACGACTTTGTAGCAGCAGATGACGAAGAGGCTGTAATCGATGAAGCTATAGAAGAGAGCTTTGACGAAATCGAAGAGGCTACAGAAGAAATAGCTGTTGAGGAAGAAGCTGCAGAAGAATTTGAAACAGCAGACAGCGAGGCAGAGTAAGCCCCAAAAGGTTTTACAATGATGTTTAATTATAAAAGCTTTTGCACTAATCTTTGAAAGGTAGTGATAGTATGAAGCAAAAGAAAATACCTCTTAGAAAATGCACAGGCTGCAACGAAATGAAGCCTAAAAAAGAGCTTATAAGAATAGTAAGGTCACCAGAGGTCAAGAATGAAAACGGAGAGGTTATACAAGAGCCTCAGATTTCACTTGACACTACAGGAAAAAAATCAGGCAGAGGTGCTTATGTGTGCAACAATATAGAGTGCTTGCAAAAGGCACAGAAAGCACGCAGACTTGAACGAGCATTTTCCTGCAAAATACCTGAAGAGGTATATACACAATTGGAAGAAGGAATGAAAAGCCTTGAACAATGATAAACTATTATCCTTTTTAGGATTATGCAGACGAGCAGGTAAAATGACTATAGGTAACGATGCCGCTGTTGAAGCAATTATTAACAATGAAGCTTGCCTGATATTGCTTGTAAGCGATATTTCACCTCGTACAGAAAAATCTGTTACCGAGGCAGCACAGGCAAATAATGTAAAAGTGATTAAGCTTAGCTATAGTAAAGATCAGGTAAGCAATTCACTTGGTAAGCTTACAGCTGTTATTTCTGTTAATGACGAAGGCTTTGCTAAAAAGATAATTCAGCTTACAACAGCAAACGAATAAGGAGGAATGTTGCTTATGATGATAAAATATAAACTTAGAGAAGTTGCCACTGATTTGGGTGTAAAGAATAAAGATGTAATAGATGTATTAAGTAAATATGTAGGTGGCGAGCCTAAAAAGCAGACTTCTGTACTTACAGAAGAGGAATTGAACATAGTATTTGATTATTTCACACAGAAGAATAATCTTGATAACCTTGACAGCTACTATGCATCAAATACAAAGGCTACAGAGCAGGACTCAAAGTCAAACACAGACGAAAAGCCTGTAAAGAAAAATAATCAGGATAAGCCAAAGCAGGCAGATAAAAAACCACAGCCAAAGTCTGACAATAACCAGAAGAAAGACCGTAAGCCTGTTGCTAACGACAAAAAGCCACAGCCAAAGGCAGAGTCAAAAGAGAATAATAACCAGTCAGAGAATAACGATGTTCAGTTCAAAAACAGAAAAGAAAGAAAAATCGTTGATACTCGTCAGGTTGTAGTAGATGTTGAAAGATACAACGAAAAGTACGACAGACTTGCAAGCGAGAAAATCAGAAGCGAAAATCAGACTGCACATAAGCAGAAGATTAACCAGCGTTCACAGCAGAGAGGCAAGCAGAAGAGAGGAAAAAGAGAAACTGAGCAGGAGCGACTGAACAGAATCGCTATGGAGCGTAAGAAGAAGCCAATTACAGTTTCTATCCCAGACGAAATTACAGTAAGCGAGCTTGCTCTACGCTTAAAGGCTACTGCTGCCGAGGTTATCAAAAAGCTGTTTATGCTTGGCGTAATGGTAACAGTAAATGATACAATCGACTTCGACACAGCTTCTCTTGTTGCAATGGAATTCCATGCAAAGGTTGAAAAAGAGGTTGTTGTAACAATCGAAGAAAGAATTATTGATGACAGCGAGGACGACGACAGCAACCTTGTTGAGCGTGCTCCTGTAGTTGTTGTAATGGGCCATGTTGACCACGGTAAAACTTCACTTCTTGACGCTATCCGTCATGCAAATGTTACAAGTGGTGAAGCAGGTGGTATTACACAGCATATTGGTGCTTACCGTGTAAATGTAGGCGAAAGAGATATTACTTTCCTTGATACACCTGGTCACGAAGCGTTCACAACAATGCGTGCAAGAGGTGCAATGGCTACAGATATCGCAATTCTTGTAGTTGCAGCTGATGACGGTATCATGCCACAAACAGTAGAGGCTATTAACCATGCAAAGGCAGCAGGCGTTTCAATTATTGTTGCTATCAATAAAATGGATAAACCAACAGCTAACCCAGACCAGGTTAAGCAGCAGCTTACAGAGCATAGCATTGTACCAGAAGAATGGGGTGGCGATGTTCCTTGTATTCCTGTATCTGCAAAAACTAAAGAGGGTCTTGATGACCTGCTTGAAATGGTTATACTTACAGCTGATATTATGGAGCTTAAGGCTAACCCAGACAGAAGTGCTAAGGGTGTAGTTATCGAGGCAAGACTTGATAAGGGCAGAGGTCCTATTGCTACAATGCTTGTACAGAATGGTACACTTAATACTGGTGATATTATAGTTGCCGGTACAACAGTTGGCCGTGTAAGAGCTATGACAAACGACAGAGGAGAAAAGGTTAATACAGCTGGTCCATCATATCCTGTAGAGATTTCAGGTCTTGACGAAGTACCAGTAGGTGGCGACATTTTCAACGCTGTATCAGATGAGCGTCTTGCAAGAGAGCTTGTAGAGCAGAGAAAAACAAAGGCTAAAGAGGAGCTGTTCAATGCTCAGACTAAGGTTACACTTGATAATCTGTTTGACCAGATGCAGCTAGGCGAGCTTAAAGAGCTTAAAGTAATTGTAAAGGCAGATGTTCAGGGCTCAGTAGAGGCTGTTAAGCAGTCACTTGCTAAGCTTGCAAACGAAGAAGTAAGAGTTAATGTTATTCACGGTGCAGTTGGTGCTGTAAATGAATCTGATGTAAACCTTGCTAAAGCTTCAAATGCTATTATTGTTGGCTTTAATGTTCGTCCAGACGCTGTTGCTCAGGCTACAGCAGAGCGTGACGGTGTAGAGCTGAGAATGTACAGAGTTATCTACGACGCAATCGAAGAGATAGAGCAGGCAATGAAGGGTATGCTTGCACCTAAAACAAGAGAGGTTGAGCTTGGTAAGGCAGAATGTCGTAATGTTATCAAGATTAAGAATGTTGGCTTTATTGCAGGAAGCTATGTATTAACTGGTAAAATCGAGCGTAACGCTATGGTGCGTGTTGTTCGTGACGGTATTGTAATAGCTGAAGATACTATGTCATCTCTACAGAGATTTAAAGACTCTGTAAAAGAGGTAGCAGCAGGCTACGA
>JAXJDU010000311.1:0-5533 GCA_036301785.1 Acutalibacteraceae bacterium
AAAGCACGATGTGGACTATATTTTTATGCCCGAACGAGTAAAACTCAGGCTCAATTTCATCGAGGGTGTTTGTTGCTTAACCAAAGCACCGTTTTATGGTAAGCGAATGAAATTAATGCTTTGGCAAAAAGCATTTACAGAAACTATATACGGTTTTGTTTCTGCTAAGGATTTTCGAGATAAGAAGAAATACATAGACCGATTCAAGCGAATTCTTTTGATGATTGGCAGAAAAAACGGAAAAACAGAGTTCAACTCCGGTATAGGTTTATCTGAATGGACTGCTGGCGAAAAAGGCGAACAGATTGTTTGTGCGAGCATGAACGATGAAAATGCCGGACTTGCTTTCGATGCAATGGACACCATGAGAGTGCTATTCGACCCAAACAGCAGAGATACGCACAGGAATCGCAAAGGCTTGCGAAACCTTATTACTGACTCGTTGATTTTTAAAATGTCAGATGAGCAAAAGCACATTGACGGTAAAAACATTGACTTTGCATTAATCGATGAGGTACACGAGCTTAAAACCAATAGGCTTGTTAAAGCTATTGAACAGTCGCAGTCAGTAAAGCTTAACCCTAAGCTGATTATGATTACAACCAACGGATTTATCACTGACGGTTTTTTAGATAACGAGCTTGAAAAAGCAAGGGCGATAATTAATGGCGAGGATTGCACGCTTATCGGCAGGCGTTTTCTTCCTTGGCTTTATACTCAAGATAGTGAGCAGGAAATCTGGCAGGATGAAAGTAGCTGGTATAAGTCAAATCCGTCACTAGGCGAAATAAAGCAGTTTGATTATTTGAGAGAACAAGTAGACCTTGCCAAGAACTCAAAAACAGACCGTGTGTTTGTTTTAGCGAAGGATTTCAATATTCACCAGAGTGTTGCTGAAAGCTGGCTGGAATATTCACAGTTTTCATATGAGGCAGATTTCAATCTGGAAGATTTCAGAAATGAATATTGCTTGGCGAGCCTAGACCTTGCTGAAACTACCGACCTTTCTAACCTTAAAATCTTGCTAATGAAAAAAGGTGACAAAACTAAATATGTTTATAGTCATTATTTCATACCAGAAAGCAAGCTCGGAAGCGACACCCAACAGGGTGCTAAGTACGAGGAATGGGTTGAACAAGGCTATATAACTGTGCTAGGTGATACCATGGTGAACGAAGCTGGAATTGCCAACTGGATTTATGAAAGACTTTACGGCGAATACGGAATAATGCTTTTTAAGCTTGGATATGACCAGAAGTTTGCTTTAGGTTTCATAAATCAGATGAAAGAATATGGCTGGAACAAGGGTGAAGATTTGATAATGCTTCAGCAAGGAACAGCTTTAAGTAATGCTATGCGTAAAGCTGAAACAGATTTTCAATACAGGGTCATTAACTACCAGAACAACCCTGTTGACCGTTGGTGTCTTGAAAATGCACAAATCAAGCTAAACAGCCTAAGACAAGGTATGCTCACTAAGGTCGAAAGACAAAAGCGAATAGACGGAGCTGTTACTCTCGTAATGCTTGAAGAGATGTATAGCCGATACGGAAACGAGTTTAGTCAATTATTGAGGTGATTAGCTCATTGAAAGGTGGTGAGAAAAATCAAACTTTTATCCAATATTAAAAATTTTTTTACTTCAAAAATGAAGTACGCAAAAATGCTTAATGGGTATTTGCCTGTGTTCAGCAATTTTGGTAACGACATATTCGCAAGCGATGTAGTTTTAGCGTGTGCCAGCTGCATTGCTACTGAAATTTCAAAACTAAGACCAGTGCATACACGAGGAAACTCTTTGAATGTCGATGATTCCATGTCGATTCAAAAGGTGCTTGAAAACCCTAATGAGTTAATGACAACAAGTGATTTCATTGAAAAGATAATGTGGTTATTATTGGGTTTTGATAATGCTTATGTTGTGCCTATTTATGACGAATATCACAATCATGTAACAGGAGAAACACGCAGGACATATAGAGCTTTATACCCTATTAATCCTTCATGGGTTGAATTTCTGACAGACCCAACAGGTGAGCTGTTTATAAGGTTTCACTTCGAAGAAAAGAATTTCACTCTCCCCTACTGTGATGTTATTCATTTGCGAGCTAATTTCGCTGGTAATGAAATAATGGGTGGTGACTCTAGAGGTAGGAAGAATAATTCTGCCCTGCTTAAAATTCTTCAAATAAATGAAACAATGACTCAGGGAATTGCAGAGGCTATCAAATCAAGCTATTCAATTTCAGGTATCGTCAGATACAACACGATGATGTCCGGTGATAAGAAAAGCATGGCAGTCGAAGAATTTATAAAAACAATAAAAGAAAACGAGTTCAAAATAGGAGCCTTGGATATATCTCAAGAGTTCACTCAATTAAAGCGAGATATTCATTTTGTTGACAAAGACACTCTTGAATTTATCGACAAAAAAATCTGTAGGGTGTTTAAGATGTGTTTACCTGTATTAGAGGGTAATTACACCACAGAGCAATACTCGGCTTTCTATCAAACCTGTCTTGAACCTATAATCATAAAGCTTTCACAGGCTTTTACAAAAAGCTTGTTTTCAGAAAATCAGAGAGCAAGGGGTAATAAGATTAAATTCTACCCAAAAGACCTTGTGTTCTTAAATACAGAACAAACAATCGAAGCTTTGCGAATACTCGGCGACGCTGGTTCGTTGTTCGAAAACGAAAAGCGTGAGGCTTTGGGACTTATGCCTCTTCCAGAGCTTGAGGGAGTGCGAATGCAATCATTGAATTACATCAATGTAAACGATGCAAGGCAATACCAGCTTAAAGGAGGTGAGAAAGAAAATGGAAACAGCAAAAAAGCTTAATGGTGTTTTCGAAGTAAGAACAAGCGATGAATCTGACAAAGCGATAATCTATGGTAGACCTATAGTCTATGAGCGTACAGCTGATATGCATTATTACGATGAAATCATATCAAGAGGTGCATTAGACGAGGCAGATCTATCAGATATATGTCTGCTTGTTAATCATGAAAGCAGAATGATACCTCTTGCCCGATATTGTTCAAACTCGGCCAACAACAGCCTTGAACTTACGGTTGATGAAAATGGACTAGCATTTCAGACAGAGCTTGATATCGAAAACAATCAACGAGCAAGAGAGCTTTATTCAGCGATAAAGCGTGGAGATATCACACATATGTCTTTTGCTTTTACCGTAAAAGAAGAAGAATGGCTTGATATCGATACCGAAAAGCCTACTCGCAGAATCAATAAAGTTAAAAAGGTTTATGAAATTTCAGCCGTAAATCGCCCAGCATATAACGATACGAGTATCAACGCAAGAGGTGCACTTGAAGAGGCCAGAAACGACATCAACCGAACCGAACAATTAAGAAAATTAATTTCAATTATTTAAGGAGTGTTTAAAATGAAAACATATTTCACAAACAGAATCGAAAAATTAACAGAGCAGAGAAACGCTCTGACACAGGGTGTTGAAAACAAGACTGCTGAACAGCTGCAGGCTGATATCAGAGCTATTGGCGAGATTGACAAAGAAATCACTGAGTGCAGAAAGCAGATTGAAGCCATTAACGGTGCTTGGGATAAAACACCAGAAAACCGTGGCAGTAATCTTGTTTCGCTTATGAATAACAAGGTAGAAAAAAGAGACGAGGAAACTCCTTATGCTTCCTTGGAATACAGAAAAGCATTTATGGAGTTTGTGCAGCATCGTGACAAGAATGCCGAAAACATTCTTGAAAGAGCAGGCGGCGATACAGGCACAACTGTTACATCAGAGCTAGGTGCGATTATTCCTGTTAACATCATGAATGAGTTCGTAAAGGAAGTAAGCAAGAATTACGGCCGAATTTATTCAAAGGTTAGAAAACTAAGCGTAAAAGGTGGCGTTAAGTTCCCTATTTCAAAGCTTAAAGCAAGCTTTAAGTGGATTGCAGAGGGTGCAGCTTCTGATAAGCAGAAGGCTGGCGAGGTTAAGGAGTTTATCGAATTCAGTTACAATATTGGTGAAGTGAGAATCGCTACAAGTCTTCTTGCTGAGGTAACAACACTTGCTGTATTTGAATCTGAAATCGTAAAAATTATGGTTGAAGCTTATGTTGAAGCCATGGATAAGGCTATTATTTCAGGTTTAGGCGAAAACTCACCACTTGGTATTACTAAAGATGAGCGTGTAACAAATGTAGTGACACTAACAGCCGAAGAGTTCGGCGATTGGACAGCTTGGAGAAAAAAGCTGTTTGCTAAAATCCCACTATCAAAGAGAGGTAAGGGCGAATTCCTGTTTACAGCTGCAACAGTCGAAAGCAATCTGCTTACAATGAAGGACCAGAACGACAGACCGCTATTTAAGGAAGCAACAGACCTTTCTGTTTCAAACTCAGACGGTAAGTTCTTCGGTAGAGAGGTTACACTCGTTGAGCCTGATGTAATCGCAGACCTTGACACGGCTTCTGCTGGTGATATCGTAGGTATCTATTGGGTTCCGAGTGATTATCTGTTGAACACAAACATGGAGTTCGGCATGAAGAAATATTTCGACGAAGATACAAACGAGTGGATTAATAAGGGTCTTACTATCGTCGATGGTAAAATTCTTGACCCATCAGGCTGTTATTTGATTAAGAAAGGTTAAATAATAGTCTGCTGGAATGAGAGGTTTTAATTATGACAGTTCAAGAAATGTCGATTAAAATAGCTGAACTCTTGCAATATACTGGTGACAACCCACTTTTAACTGTTCTGCCTGCGTACATCACGCAGGCGCAGTTTGTTATAAAAAACGCAGGAGTAAAAGACACTGTAGCTGAAAGTGAAAAGGCTGTAGGTGCTATATGCCGTGGTGTTCTTGATTTGTGGAATTTTTCAGCAGGCGACGGAAAATTTTCGCAATCATTCTTTCAAATGGTTGAGCAGCTGAAATACAACGATGGAGTTAATGGTAAGCTGATTTTAGATGTTGTTTGTGAAAACGAAAACTTCTATTTCTTGTATACAGACGGAACAAGAAGCGAAAGCTTCCCAGTTGTGAAAGGAGAGCCAGGCGAGCCGGGTAAGCCCGGTGAACCAGGCCCTAAGGGTGATTCGTACACATTAACCACTTTAGATAAGCGTGAAATAGCAGGAATTATTTTGAATGAATACCCGATAAGCGTATTTAAATCTGTTAATACAACAATACACACGCTCCACCCTGACCCAACCTTTACCCCAACCCAATACGAGGAAGGAGAGATATAATGGCATACATAAAAGAAACAATATCATCAAATGGTGACAAAGCAGACTTTGCACGAGCTTTGAGGGATTTTTTCTTAAACAACAGCATTGCACCGTTTGAGCTTATCAGCGAGGACTACACAACAAACGCAAATATACCTGTTGTTGAGGTAGCGAGAAACAACATGAAAATAAAATTTTCTGTAAATTTTACAGGCTCTCAGACACAGGTAGCTGTTTATACAAAATCAGATAAATACATAAATCAAAATACTGTTTCGCACGCTTCAGGTGATACAAACAGTGCAGACT
>JAXJDU010000312.1:0-2350 GCA_036301785.1 Acutalibacteraceae bacterium
ATCTTGAGTGACTGCGTAGCAGACACTCAAGCGTAAAGTTTAGGTCCAGCCTTTTCAAAGGCTGGTGGGGTGCAGGGGCAAAGCCCCTGCCAAACTACAATTTTATTATTACATCAAATCTTCTCTTAACACTGCTGTGCCTTCTTGTAATGATTTAGCTACATCTAAAATTCTCTGGTTTTTTGAGCCTCTGAAATGCAGCATTAAGCTACGCTGTGACAAAATAAACGGGCCGTCTACTAAAATATCTGTATTTTCCAGCAGCTCCTTCCAGTCAGGGTTGCTGGAAAATCCGTTTAACAGCTGTTCAAATGTAAAGCCTGTATATACAAGCACATTAAGCCCTAGCTTGTGACATTCTCTGGCAAGCTCGGCAAGAGGCTTACTCTGCATAAATGGCTCACCACCAGAAAAGGTTATACCCTGTAGCATAGGGTTTTCTTTTATAGCTTTAAGTATATTATCTGTATTGCTGATATATCCACCATTAAAATCATGTGTCTGAGGGTTATGACAGCCCTCACAACGGTGTGGACAGCCCTGTGTAAACACAGTCATTCTTATTCCCGGTCCATCTACTATAGATTCTCTTATAACACCTGCAAGGCGTAATTCGCTCATATTATTGCCTCCTTATACTGCTGTACAGTTTATTATATCACAGCAGCTACATAAATAAAATAAGAATAAAACAAAAAGCAAGCTACAGCACAATGACTGTGGGCTTGCTTTAAAATTTTAATTAATAAATATATTGCTTAAGCAGCTTATATTTGCCTATTACAGGTAGCTCTCTGGCTTCTCCTTTAACTGCGTTGGCAATACCTGTAGAAATAAACAGCAGTATAGCAAGATTTATTGCTACAGTAAAAATGATTGTTAAAATTACTGCAGGCATATTGTTTAATGCACAGTTGAATATTACACCAAGCAATATGTCGAAGAGCTCAAGCACTAAGCTGACAAGGAATAATGTAAGTCCTTGTATACCGTGGAAGCGTACATAACCACTGCAAGGCTTTATTATCATTGGTACAAAGAATAAAAATGGTATGTAGCCTATTAAAGCAAGGTTGCAGTTTTCGTCTATATCCTTTTGCTTGAATAGCTTTGTAGTAGTTTTTGTATCAAATAAAAATTTGCTTAGCAGTGTATACAGCTTACTGTCGTTAGTGGAGCTTTGTGTTGCAGTATTCTTATTATTGTCAGCAGGCTTTTTGTTTTCAGCTTTGATTTCTGACTTAGCTGTAGTTTTTGAGTCAGCTTTGGTATCAGTCTTTACACTAGCTTTTTTGTCAGTTTTGTTGTCAGCTTTGTTATCAGATTTGTTTTCAGTTTTGTCAGCTTTGATTTCTGACTTAGCTGTAGTTTTTGAGTCAGCTTTGGTATCAGCTTTGTTATTAGCTTTGTTATCAGCCTTTAAGTCAGCTTTAGTATCAGCTTTGTTATCAGCTTTAGCATCAGCCTTCTTGTCGGCTTTTGGTGCTGGCTCCTGATTTTTTTGCTGTGGCTTTTTGCTGGAGTTTGATTTATATTCCTTTACAGCTTCTTCTTTGCGTGTATCGGGTATTTCTATTTTCGCAGCCTCTTTTGCAAGGGTGGCTTTATCAAGCTTTTTAAATGATTTTGTCTTCTGGTTTTCCTTTGCAATCAGCTTTTCGTTCAGCTCGTCTACTGAAAAGCTGTTTGAAGTAGTGTTATGTACATAAAAGTCATCCTGAACTACAGACGAACCACAAATAGCACAAAAAGTGCAGTTGTCGTCGTTTTCAAACCCACAATTAGGACATTTTATCATAAAATACCTCCCGTAAAGAACTTGTTAATATCTTACTGTTAATATTATGTACCAATTATAGTAAATATTTTAATAATTGTAAATTGACCAAAGTTAAAATTTTATAAAGGGGTACGGAATAATTTTAGTATAAAATATTTTGTAATACGCTTATTATCTTGAATAAAAATGGCGAATATGTTAAACTAAAATTTATAAGTATATTTGCAGACTTTGCCGAATGAAGTAGATATTTCAAAGCTCGGTAAAGATAAGAAAAGGAGAGATGAAATCTGTGATAAAGCAGGAAAATATGCTTGCTAAGCGTATTTTTGCTATTCTTCTGGTAGCAGCTATGTTGCTGTTCACATTTACTGCTTGTAGTAATAACAACACTACAACGCAGGAGCCTGAAAGCCCTGAGGGTGTAGCAGTAACAGGTGTAGAGGATTTGACAAATGCACGCATAGCAGTACAACTTGGTACAACAGGTGACCTGTACGCAAGCGATTACAGCGAAACCGTTGATAAATTCAACAAGGGTGCAGACGCTGTGCAGGCTCTTAAAACCGG
>JAXJDU010000313.1:0-7921 GCA_036301785.1 Acutalibacteraceae bacterium
AGCCTAATAAGCCTACACCTATAAACAGGCTTATGATAGTTATAACAGAAAAGGCACATATAGTAATAAGTGGCCATTTCCAGCCCATATATTTAAAACTGAAGCATCTGTGAAAATAATCCTTTTTCTCTTCCTTAGAATATGTAAAGAACACAAGAAACAAAGCAACAACAGATGGTGCTCCACCGCCAAAATAAAACAGAACTGTACCAATCGGTGTGCCTGTAAAACTGAATATTACCGGTATAAATCCACAGGTCCATGTCCACAAAAGTGTAAACACGAAAAATATGAGCAAATATTTATCTGACATAGATTTAATTTTATTTTTCATTTAACCTTTTCCCCTTTTTCTATAAGCTTCTGATTAATAGATTGAACCTCTCGCTTAATCTGAACAATCCCCACTAAATACGCTATTACAAACGCTGGTGTTACATACACAAAGGACATCCACCAGTTTGATTTTACAAACCAACCACAGAGTATTCCAACAACCAGAACCATAATTTCTACTAGAACATATTTGCAAATGATTTCCTTTAAAAAGCTGTCATAAAACAGATGTGCTGTAAGATAATGAATACCCATACTTAAAAAGGAGATAATAGCAATCAGAAAATTAAGCTTCATCTCTTCTATATACTCAAAACAGAAAAAGGAAATTAAAGTTACGATAAACAATATTATCGCAGACAGCATTAATGATTTTTGAATGTACTTTTTCATAGCTACACCTCCTGAAAAACCTTTCTTTTTATTTCTGGAATATAGGTTCTTGAAACGATTATCTTCTCCCCGTTTGATAGCTCTGCTTCTAGTCTACTATTAGCCAACGCCTTTATATGTATAAGCTCGTTTATATTCACCAGACAATTTCTGCTTACCTTTACAAAATCATATTCCTTTAGTTCGTTTTCCAGCTGGTATAAACGCTTTTCACTTCTGAATACCATATCCCTTGTATAGATAAAGGTACGCTTATCTACACTTTCTATATAAAAAATATCTGGCATAAACACCTTGTAATCTCTACCGTTTTCACTTCCTACCAAAGCCTTTTCCTCTGATTTCAGCTTCTGAATAATTCTGTTTAACTGACTGCTTTGCTTAGGGTATTCTATTGTTACAGTCAATTCTACATTTGGGTTTTCCTTAAGAATCAGTTTCATTTCGCCACCTCCTGTATATATCTTATCTAATAAATTCATTTGTTTCAAGCATTTAAAACCCACTTACAAAATAGCACTACTTAGTTACATGCTAAATAGCCATTTAATATGCTTAAACAAATATTTTTATATAAAGCTTAAAAATATTAATTAACTAATAAAAAAGTATTGACAGATGTAGTTATCTGTGTTATATTCATTCAAAACAATACAGACAAAAGCATTGACGAGGAGGAGTACATACTATTCCTGATGAACAGAGAGAAAGTGGTTGGTGAAAACTTTCGTGATGGTAGTATGGAAGTAGCCTTTGAGCTTTGGATCGAACAGATTATTCTAAGTAGACTCCAACGGAGAATCCCACCGTTATCAAGGGAAGCGATATCGGAATATATACATTATTCCCGTATTGTAATGAGTGCAGAAATATTTCTGAATTTAGGTGGTACCACGGACATGTCAGTTCGCCCTAAGCATATGCTTAGGGCGACTTTTTTTGTCTGTTTTGTAAAATATTATTATTTTATAGGAGGTTATCCACATGGATAAGAAGTATGATTTTAAAAGCACAGAAAAGCAAATAGAAGCTTTTTGGGAGGAACAGAGTATTTACAAGTATCAACATGGAAAAGATAGAAAAATCTTTTCTATAGATACTCCACCACCAACCGTAAGTGGTAAATTGCATATAGGTCATGTATTTTCATATACGCAGGCAGAAATGATTGCAAGATTCAAGCGAATGCAAGGGTACGATGTTTTTTATCCTTTTGGTTTTGATGACAATGGTTTGCCAACAGAGCGTCTGGTAGAAAAAGACGAAAAGATACACGCAAATATGCTACCTAGAAGTGAATTCAGAGCAAAATGTATCAATACAATCGAAAAATACGAAAATGAATTTAAAAATTTGTGGAAGCGTTTGGGATTTAGTGTAGATTGGAGTCTTCAATACCAGACTATTTCTGATTTATCACAGAAGATTTCACAGAAATCATTTATTGAATTAGCTAAAAACGGCAAAGCTTATTCAAAGGAATCACCAGTATTATGGTGTACAGAGTGCCAGACCTCTATTGCACAGGCAGAGCTTGAAACAAAGGAATGTGAAACAATATTTAACTATCTGAATTTTAAAACACCTCTGGGTAATCTTTTGATTGCAACTACAAGGCCAGAGCTTTTAGCAGGCTGTGTATGTATTTTTGTTCATCCAGATGATACACGTTTTAAAGAATATATAGGAAAAACAGCAATTGTTCCATTATACAACTTTGAAATTCCGATTTTGACAGATGAGAATGTTTCTATGGAAAAAGGAACAGGTGCAGTAATGTGTGCAACATTTGGCGATAGTGTAGATGTTGAGTGGTATCAAAAGCATAATCTTCCATATAAACAGATTATAATGCAAAACGGAACTATTAATGACTCCATAAAATTTATTGGTGGTATGACAATCAAAAAAGCAAGAGAGCGAATTATAGAGCTTTTGCAAAATGAGAAGCTTCTTGAAAAGCAAGAAACAATTAACCATATCATCGCAATTCACGAACGCTGTGGCAACGGAGTTGAATTTATACCATCAAAGCAATGGTATATTGATGTATTAACAGAAAAAGAGCGTTTTCTAAAAGCAGCAGATGAAATAAACTGGCACCCTGAGCATATGAAAAACAGATATAAAATATGGGTTGAAAACTTGAAATGGGATTGGTGTATTTCTAGACAACGATATTTTGGAGTTCCTTTCCCAGTTTGGTATTGTAAGGAATGCCAAAAGCCTATTTTTGCAGAAGAAGAACAGTTGCCGGTAAACCCTTTGGAAACCACTCCTTTACACCAATGTGAATGTGGCTGTAATGAGTTTATACCAGAAAAAGCAGTTTTTGACACTTGGGCAACATCATCTGTAACTACGCTGATTAACGCTAAATATGGAGAAAAGAATGATATTTCAGAAGAAATATTGCCTATGAGTATGCGATGTCAGGCTCACGAAATTATTCGTACATGGGCATTTTATTCAATCGTAAAGAGCTTGTATCATACAGGGCAAATACCTTGGAATGACATTATGATTAGTGGATTCGTTTTGGCAAAGCCTGGCGAAAAAATAAGTAAATCAAAGAATAATGATTCTAATTCGCCAATAAAGCTAATCGAAACACACTCTGCTGATGCAGTACGTTATTGGGCAGCAAACAGTAAGCTTGGAACAGATACATTTTTCAGTGAAGATGAATTAAAAATATCTAAGAGATTTTTAAATAAGCTTTATAATGCCGCTAAATTCTCTATAATGCAATTAAATGATTTTAAAAAACCAGAATCATACGACGAATCAATGCTATTGCCAATTGATAGGTGGATTCTACAAAGAATAAATGAAACTACTATTAAAGCAACTGATATGCTGAATAATTACGAAATTGGTCAGGCAAGGCACGAGATTGATAATCTGTTCTGGAAAGATTTTTGTGATTATTATATAGAGATTGCAAAGGAAAGATTGTATCAACCTCTTATACATGGTGAACAGCAACGCTATTCTGGACAGATTGCTATTTATTATGCTTTGCTTGGAATATTGAAATTATATGCAATCTACACTCCGTATGTAACAGAATATATCTATCAGGACTTTTACCGAAAGACAGAAAAGGAAATCTCTTTGCACGAAACAATTTGGAAAACAAAGGAAAGCGATGAAATTTATCTGGAATTTGGAGAACACTTGAAAGACATTATTGCAGAAGTACGCAAAAGCAAAACTGAACGCCAAATGTCTATGAAGGATTCTATTCCAGAGCTTATTATTAATTGTCCTGAAAAATTCTACGATTTTTATAAGAAGTCAGAGAAAGACATAAAGGCATGCACAGGAACTGAAAAAATAATTATAAGAACGGAATTATCTGAAAGATAAGTAAAGTTATAAGCAAAAAGAACTGTCATCTGATTTATAAAATAGACGACAGTTCTTTTTTAATACTCTTAACCTTTAAATTTCAAACAAAGTAAATCGCACAGCGTCTATCAAACCATGGCTAATCATTGCACTGGCTATATCCTTTTTTCTTTGAAGGATTGTAAGAGGGAGTCCAAAAAGCAGCCATAATATAATAGTCGCTACGATATCATAACCATGTGCAAGTGCATGTGGCATACTCATCATAAAATACATTGTAAGTAGCTGAAACCTATTCATCTTTTTATTACCTGCATAGTATATACAGTAAGCCATAAAGATTGAACGACCAGCCATTTCTTCATACATTGCAGGGTTAAAGCAAATCAGCAATTTAGATAGCGAAAATTCAAGAGCAATTTCACGACCACCTAACATACCCATAAAAGTATTAATAATAGACAATATAACACCTGCAATGACTCCAATAATAATAGTTTTTAGAAGTGGATACTTTTTCACCTTAGAAACCATTTGATATCCACTATGACTTTGCATTACTGAAAATACTGCAAGTGAGGTGAGTAAGGTAGGAACACCAGCCATAAGTCCATTTATCAATAATAGAAACGGATCTCGTGTAAATCCCAGATATGCAACCACAGAAAGAATTGTAAATATAATTGAAGTGATTATATATTTTTTAGATGGTATTTTATTTTTCGATAATATAACAATAGATATAACAGTAGTTATTATATCCATCAGTCTTAGCTCTGTTTTAAAGGCAACCTCCCAAAATACCATTGCAAAAAATAATACCCAAAGAATAACAAAAGGTAAATATTTTCTTGTGTTACTTTTCTTGTGGCTCGATTCAAGTCTTACTTGCGATAGTTGTATTTTTTTCTGTTCATTCATAACAAAAACTCCCTTGTTTAATTTTTTTAATTATATCAAGGGAGCCTTTTATCTAATATAAATCAATCTTAAATCCGTCTTAAATTTATTTACAGAGGAAGCCTAATTAGAAATCCACAGCCTGCTTTTTGCTCACATAAATACTCAATACTACCATTATGTAGAATAGCAACCTGTTTAACAATTGCAAGACCTAGTCCACTTCCACCTTTTTTGGAATTTCGCACATCGCCGTCAACTCTGAAAAACGGGTCGAAAACTTTATTTGCATAAATATCATCCATTCCGATTCCGTCATCTGAAATATAAATTTCTATAAATTCAGACCTGCATATACTTAGCTTTATAGTAGTTCCTTTAGCGTTATATTTAATTGAATTATCTATAAGATTATCGTATATACGTCGGAATAAAGCCTTATCTATATTTACATAAATTTCTGATTCCGGAATATTTAGCTCATACTTAAAATCTTTATCTTCAAGGCGTGGAAGATACTCTGAAAATATAAGCCTTGTGTATTCGCATATATCAAGCTTTTTAAGCTTTGGTGTATATCCGGCACTGCCTAGCTTTGAATATGTAAAAAGCGACTGTAATAATTCGTTTGCTCTTACTGCATTGCTATGAATCATTTGTGCGTATTCCTTTTGCTTTGCTTGGGCCAATGCACCGCCATTACACAGCATTTCGCTATATCCCTGTACGCTGGCAAGTGGATTTTTTAAATCGTGAGATATTTCTGACACTAGTAGCATTCTTTTTGCTTCTTCATTTTTCTGTAGCTCTTCTTTACTGTTCAGCTCTACAGCCAGATGCTTCATAATTTCTTTAAGAAGGTTGATTTCAAGCGTTCCACCCTCGTTTAAATTTGCATTATAATCACCGTATTCCAGCTTCTCAGCATAATCGGCAATTTCCTCAATTGGTTTCGTGATTTTCGTTGATTCTCTCTTTGAATAAAAAACAACAAACCCACCAAGTGCAACCAAATACACAGAACAAATCATAAAAAATATAATTACTGTTGATTTGTAATTAACTGCTTCTGGATTCAAAGTAAAAAAGATAGATAATGTAATAGGTTTAGTAGTTCTCAGCACTAACCAATATTCTTCTAGCTCATTATATGCTATATCATATTGATATTTTGAATTATTACCAGCACTTACTAAAAATTCCGTCCATTCCTTTTCTGTAAAAGCTTTCTTATTACAAACTGGCTTTCCTCCTAGTTGAATAACCTCAAATTGATTATTTACAACCATAGCTCCACCACCATTATCAACGATATCGTCAATCTGGATATCACTGTATATGGTTTGTAATCTATCTTTAGCTGGTATGTATTCTGTATTTGTTTTGCTACTACCCCACTGCACAATAGCCAATAATATAATTGGTAGTAACACAAAGCCTAATGTTGCCAGAATAATATGCACAAACTTACGTCGTAAATAGGTTCGGGTGGTTAAATTGCTAACTTTTCTTTTCATATTATTCACCTGAATCTGTACCCTATACCAATTAATGTTTCAATATGCTTATGCTCGTCATCATTTATCTTTGCTCGCAGGTGTGAAATCTGCACCATTATTGTATTATCGTCATACATATATTCATCTTGCCATACTTCCTGATATATCTGCTTTTTGGTTAAAACCTTACCCATATTTTTAGCAAAGAACTCAAGCATTAAATATTCCTTTGCGTTAAGATTAACTATTTTGCCATTGTTCTTTATAACGCCATTTGTAAAATCCATATATAGATTTCCAGCTATAATTGCAGTTTGTTTATTGCTTTCAATATTAAGATGACGCTTCTGAACCTCTATTCTTGCTAAAAGCTCGTTCATACCCCAAGGCTTTACAATATAATCATCTGCACCTAATCTGAGTCCACTTACCTTGTCAATTTCGTCACCTCTGGCTGTAAGTAATATAACAGGCATATCAGAGCTTTCACGAATTTTGCTAAGTAACGACAATCCATCCATAAAAGGCATCATAATATCAATGATTGCCATATCTGGCTTTTCACTTTCAAACACCTCGTACGCTTTTTTACCATCAGAAGCCTCTACAACAGAATATCCTGCTTCTGTCAACTGATCATACAGTAACTTTCTCAAGTCATTTTCGTCATCTGCTATAAGAATCTTTATCAATCATGCTACCTCCCTTTACTTACAAGTTTATTGGAATATTTTTGATATTTCACTTCATTCAAAATATCAAAAACACTTCTTTAGAAGCATTGTCTTATTCAAATTTAATGTAGTATTATATTTTAAATTATAAACGATTATAAAATATTTCGCAAATACAAATAAAACAGCACATATAGAATAGTTGAATTTTTAATGTTTGTTTTTATTTCAGCTCTTCTTGTCGTTCTCCTATTATGTTAATTTCAATCTATTTTTCCAAATTAGCTTTCAATATTAATTTGTAATGGTTTGTTTAATGAACTGCTCTATTTTGCTATTAACCTGCTGTGGGTTATCTCCGTTAGAGAAATGTGAAGCGTTTTTGATAATATGTAATGGGTAGCCTGTTTTTTCTGCCCATGCTTTGGAATACTGCTTTACTTTTCCTGTTTTGTCCTTGTCACCAAGCAAAATAAGAATCGGGCATTTCAAATTAAGATCTCTGTTTTCTTCTGCAAACTTTCCATAGGCAATATCCATTTGCTCTATAATCTGTTCTTTAGAAAACGGAACTAATATCTCTTTCATTTTTTGGTATGAATAATCAGTTACAGATATAGATTTTGCTATACTTTCTCGAAACAACCTATCTGTAAACAACTTCGCCATTGGTTTAACCTTAGAAAGCCAGAATAAATCCGATTTAGAATAATATTCCGGACCAAATGGTGTTGTATCAATACCAATTATGCACTGTGCCTTTTC
>JAXJDU010000314.1:0-6350 GCA_036301785.1 Acutalibacteraceae bacterium
GGTGAGGAATGGCTTATTAAAGCCAAAAACAACAATTTATTGATATAGTACGACTTATACAAAATGAATATTTTGTATAAGTGAGGATAAAGCAAAAAGAGAAAAAAGCCTTTAATAAAGCCATTTATTAGAAATTTCAAAAATGAAATTCATAATTTATTAAAAAACTGCTAAAGACTAATTAAGCCCTTAGCAGTCAATTACTATCTTATATTTAATAAAATTTTTAATTCATAAAACATCTGGATTGTGTATTGTAATTGTTTTTTTATTAACATAAGTTCCAAAAAATCCAATTCATCACAGTACATATAATCTTTTCTTCGCATATTATTATTCATCTGGATATAATCATTTTCAAGTTTATTAATTCTTGAAGTGAAATATTCATAAAATAAAATTAATTCAGATTTTTTCATTTTCAAACACCCTTAAATTTTTCTTTTATCAATTCTAAAAATTCTTCATCATATGCAAAAGTGGATTTTTTACAATAATCATTAGAAAAGTCTTCGATATAATTGCCATCATAATAACCACGCATTACTATTTCAGCTTTTTTAATGCCTCGTGAAGCATAATACATTTTTGCACCGTATTCAGTAACAGATTTTTGCATATCTTTCGTAATATACTTAGTTATGTACTTCGCACAAGCTTCACTGTTACGAACAGGCTCAAAGGTACACCAGCCAAATTTTTTCATGTACATCGGACAATTATATATTTCTTCGCCTGCTATTAGCTTATCACGAATGTATTTAGGTATATCGTCTGATAATTTAAACAATTCTAAATGATTCTTTGAAATACCTTTAATTAATGCGTGTTCATGCCAAGCACCATTTTTATGCTGTTCAGGAATAGCTATATATTGAACATCTTCATCGTGCTTTTTACGAAAATAATCTCGTAGCCACTGACTGAATTTTTTATGATATACATTTAAATTATATCTATCATATTTATCTGGATTAATTGTAAAAGTAGCAAAATAATCCCAGTCATTAGAATAAGCATATTCAAAAACCATTCTTTTCGACCGTATAAGACTTTCTATCATTTTCGTATAATCTCCTTTATTTTTTTCTCGTTCCTGCTTTCGCTCTAAATTTTTGAGCATACGCTCAAAAGTATCTGAACCCCAAACTGGGGAAAGTTCTCCTGTAAATGGGTCAACCTCAGTTTTAAAATCTGTTGCACGCTTATTTATTTCGTAATCTTTATTACTTATTTCAGTACCTGGTGTACGCTGAACATTCATAGTAACCAAAGTAATATAATTATCGCCATATTTCTTAACCGTAGTAAGATTATATGTAAACTCAGGAGAACTAAAAGCAGGTATTGAAACATCTTTATTTAAAAATTTTTCTAACGGTTTGCCTATTTTAGCCATAAATTTACACCAACTTAATAATCGTTATTATATTTCCCGTTAAGTGTTAGTTAGTCAAGTATAGAACCGCCCCGCCTACCGGCGGGGGTCGGTTCTTCTTCTACTTCAACAATAAAACACATAAACCAAATATTAAGATAACTGAAACTATTAACATAATAGAATATTGATATTCTGATATATTAACAAACTTTGCTGTCAAATCTTCTGTAGGTTCTTCAGTTACTTCTTCTGTAACATATTCTGTAATTGTTTCTGTAGTTTGTTCTGTAATCGTTTCTGTTATAGGTTCGGTAAAATTAACTGTAGTATCATCTACAGCAACAGCAGAAACAGCAGAAAACACAATAATTAAAACAACACCAAAAGCTATAAATATTTTTTTCATAATATCACCTATAACAAATCGGAGTTATCATATATATTACCGATTACAACACATTTATTAAGTATTTCATAACTTTCAGCACTTAAACGATTAGTGACTTGAAAAGATAGTGTGTCAAAATCCCAAACAACTACACCAGTACAATATAGTTCACAATAGCCATTTTCAGTGCTTGTACAATCATAAAAAGAAATAATATCGCCTTCAAAAATTTCTATATCATTATCATCAGTTATACCAGTAGAAAGTCCAACTGTATCGGCGTATACAAAAAATTTCTGAATGTCAGGCTCCTGTTGATATATTATTGCAAAATCACCACCAGCATTATTAGGAAATATACCACCATAAACCCAATTGCTTTCCATTGGTTCTCCACCAACATTTTTTAATTTTTCGCCAAATCTACGAGTTTGACCTCTAAATAATATCTTTCGGCTTTGCATATTTACACTCCTTTTTTATTAAACCTAATTTGCCTTGTATCTTTCTTAGATAAAGGAGCAACAGTTGGGGCTGTTTCTCCCCTATTATTCAATATCTCTTCATCTGACAAGTATTCTTTACCTAGCATATTATTAATAAGTTCAGTTGTGTTGTATAAATTTCTATACTTAGACTTTTGAACATAAACAGATGAAGCCATTATACGAGGTTTAAAGGCTCGGTTACTTTGATATAAATCGTATTCATCAATATCATATGTATAGGTTGATACAATGCGTGTAAATGGGTGTTTAAAATGGCTATGACATACAGTTACATCTGCACTTATGTCCCTTATTTGCTTATCAAGCAAGTTATAACGCTGTACAGTACCGAATATAATCATATTTCTTTTGCGACACTGGCAAAGGTGTTGGAATAATACTTTAGGTACTGCCTGCTTACCGCTGGAGAAATCACGGGAATTAAATATAGTACCTATTTCATCAATAAGAACAATACAATCTCTCGGAGCGTTTAAAATGTCTTGTGCAGTATTCAAAGGCAATATTTTAGTATGTTCTGGGTAATTATCAAGCTTTAAATTAGTAAGCACACACATATTTTTATACTTACTACAAATGTCAAAAGCTATTTTACACATTACATTACTTTTACCTGCACCAAAACGACCAGTAATTAAGTGTATACCCCAACCAAAGAAATTTTTATACATCTTTAAAAAATAATATACACATAGGTCATAAACCAAATAACAAGCCATTAAAGGGCATTTAAAGAAACTTAATATAAATACTTTAATCATCTTAAACAACTCCCTGTAAGCTCACGCAGGCAATAGAATAGACCTCTTAAAACTAAACAAACAAGAAATAAACAGCCTGCAAAGATTAAAGCAATAAAAAATAAGTCTTGTGGGGTTAATTCTTCAATGTTTTCTATAGCACTTAAATCCAGACCTAAACCATATAATAATTGAAATAACGCACCGTCAAAATTAAAATAAGTCATCTTTACACCTCGCTTAACCATTGTATCGCCATTGCTCTTGCTACTCCTATAGGTGTTTTACTTCTCATTTTCGCACATTCAGGAGAATTCCAGGATATACTACCAGATAATGTTTTAGATTGATAAATGTTATGTGTTCTACTTTCTTTAGATAAAACCTGTGTAGGCTTTAAAGGTTGTAAATTCTTTAACCACAAACAAGTTCGTTTACATTCTGTTTCACCTTCAAAATCATAAGGGTTATAAATCTGGTCAGGCTTTCTGTATAAACGGCTCATTATACCTACAGGGTTTTCAATAGCGATTTTCTCACAATCTGCATGTACGAATTTGAAAAAGAACGATATTGCAAGTTCTTGTTCTTTTTTCTTTTTAGTCTGATATTCATCAGAACCATAATAAAGCCATCTTTGACCAGTAGAACACAAGCGAGTACATGGTGGATGTGCAATAATCATATCCCACTTACTATTAATACTATGTAAAACACCGTCCTGGGTTTTAAATGAACAAAAACCGTTTAACAGTGGTATACAATCGCCTGATATATGCCATTCAGGATGTCCACCAGAACACACCTGTATATCACAACTATATGCTACATGACCGAGCTTTCTTAATTCAATACATACTCGTTGGCTCTCTTCGCAAGCTACTAATATATACATTTATAACACCTCTTCTTTCTGTAGTTTAACCAGTTCGTCAAGCTTGTCTGTGTACTTCTGCTGGAGGTTGTCCAGTTCTGATTTATAAGAGCTGAAGCGTTTAATATCCATAACAAACATAATTACACCGACCAAAGCAGAAATAAGAAAGCCTGCACCGATACACAACAAAAATAAATAAATAAAACTCATTCTGTACGCTCCTTTCGTTTTAAAAATCTTATTGTTGTACTTCGTATAAAATTAATTAATTTTAAGCGAAATGTTTTCAACTGATTGTAATAAAAATCAGCAAGATATTTTCCAATTTTAAAACACAAAATAAATGTGAGGAAAAGAAAACATAAAAACATACAATATGTTATATATTCTAAAATGAAAGCTAAAAAAGACATAAAAACACTCCTTAGAAAAATAATTTACGAACTGCAAATACAGCTATACCAATTAAAAATAAACCTATGAAAACCGTTAAAAAATTAAGATTATATCCGAACACTTTAAAATTCATAGTATATAAATGCATTAGGATATCAATAATAGTTTTAAAATCATTCATAATACACCTACCTGCCTACAATACGAAGTATTATTACTACAACCATGCTACAGCCTATTAATTGCCATATGAAAGCTGGAAGCACTTTAAAAGCTCTAGCACAGAAATTTAAAAAACTGTCGGCATAGTCCCAAAGGCTATTTTCATCAAATGAAAAATCTTGATTGTTGAAGCCATTAAATACAGGGTCTTCTGTAGGTGGTTCTACTGCACCGCCATGAATATTTCCGTTGTTGTCGGTAAAACTATCTTCTGGCATATAGTCTTGTGTATAATCGTATTCATCATCACTATTATTTTTTTGAAAATGTCCGCTGTTTTGTAAATCCCAATTGAATTTACAATAAAAACCATTCATATTTTCAAATGTACCTGTGTAGTTCGTCCAAAAATGCAAAGTATATGTATTATTAAATTCACTGGTATCTACATTAAGTAAACTATTTAATATATTTAAAGTAGTATCAGTAATAGGGTTATTTAATATATGACCGTCTGAATAATACATATCATCTTCATTTGTTGTAAAATCAATTACTTTTGACATGTGCTGTTCTTTAAAATACATATAAATTTTAGTGTTATTAACATTTACACCATAATCAATACATTTATTTGTATAATATGTAGAACTAACACTAGGCATTTTATTAAAATACAAATAAAAATACTCAATTCCGTTACGATATACCGTTAATTTATAAGGATATGAACCCTGTGTGTTAGGAAATCCATGCACAAAACCCATGTTTTTTAATTCATCTTTTGAGGGTGGTCGGCTTAAACTATTATCTGCTTCTGACATATCAGAACCAAATCCTTTATTATCATTATCATCACCAAGAAAAGCCCCTAATCGCTTACATGTATGGGTTATTTTAGAACCAGTAAAAGTAAGTATGCTATTAGACATATTACTAGTTCCTGGTTGAACACCTACATTATATGTAACTGAATATTCGGAAAGTAAAGTAAATTTTAATAAATAATCTTCACCAACCTTTTCAATGCTAAGCACATCATTTAAAGAAGTTATACGATTATTAGTTAATTGAAAAAATTCTAACGGGCTTAAATAATCTTTTTCATAATGAACACATTTAAAATGTTTATTAAAAAAATCAGTCATATCTGGTAAATCCCAATTATAATTTTCATAATCCATTAAAGTATTTCCAAATTCCTCTACAAATACATCAGACACATCAATATAAAAATTAATAGTTTCTGAATGGTCATAATTGGAACCTAAATTGAAATTACTATCATAATAAATATCAAGGTCACTAAATAACCCAGCAGTAACGAGGTTTTCTTGTTCATCTTCGTAAGGTTTAATTAAATACTTACCATATGGGCTATCAAGACTACTGCTGTATTTAATACCTGACTTTGAAAAACCCTCTGGTGCAACTACTTTATTAAGGTCTATATTTACACCTTGAATATATTTAATAAAGCTTTCAATAGGGTTGTCACAGTAATATATTTGGTTTTTATAATCAAAATCAAAAGCCATAATTTTATTGTAATCATTAATATCATCAACAATATAATAAGTGTCTGATAAGTTAGATAAAGGCTTAGATGCATAATAATAATATTTGTAAGAAGAATTATACAAAGAAACACTTTGTGTATAACTAAGGGTAGTAGTAACTAAATAATTGTAGCCAAAGGATACATCAGACTGAAAACCAACAAAGGTAGTTGTATCATTAACTTTCTTAAAATAACTAACATCATTATTTGTTGAAATTAAAGAAGCTGTATTTGAAGATGGGTTTATAACAGCTATCTTATGGTCATCATCAGCCATAGAATAAATATTAGAAAGAACTTCATCTGTGTATTTAGTTGTATCAAAATTATCACCCA
>JAXJDU010000315.1:0-9273 GCA_036301785.1 Acutalibacteraceae bacterium
GTGTATAGCTTCCGTCCTTGTTTATATCGTGTGCTACCTGTGCTGTATCAGCAGGTATATGCTCTACATCCAGCAAATCTCTTTGCATATGTGTAAGGTTTTCCAGCTCTTCATCTGTAACAGTATTATCCTCTGGCAGCACGCCATCGGTTGGCTTATACGCCTTACTGTTTACTGCTACATATTTAGCCTTTATTCCGTTGCTGTTATCTCTTATAGCCTTTTCAAGTCTTGTAAACACCTCTACCTCGCCTGCCTTCTGTACAGTAAAGGTAATTGAAGCTATGTGACAGCCGTCCTTCTGAGTAAATGTGCCGTTTGCTGTCTGCAACAATGAATACAGATTATTCTCGGCAGTATCGCTCATACCATATCCGATAATGTAGTTAGAGAATCCCCTGAAGTCGTTGCTTTCTCTGAATGGTGTGTAGTAAGCCTTATAACCATTCTTTGCCACCTTCAGCACCTGATTTTCCTTTCCTACACTAAGCTTACCAAGCTGGTTTGGAGCAGTCTTTGTGCCAACCGGCTGGTTGAAGTATGTCCATGTTGTAAAGCTTTGTACAATAGGTGTATCAAGCTTCAGAGATACATCATATGTAAATGTATCACCAACATTTACTGTTAATGGCTCCTGCTTGTTATCATCAGCAAAGTGAATTATTGCTGTAGCAGGCTCTGTTATCGGCTCTGTTATTGGCTCTGTTGGAAGCTGTGAGGTATCCTCTGTAGGAGCAGTTACATCCTCTGTTATTGGCTCTGTAACAGGCTCTGTTATCGGCTCTGTTATCGGCTCTGTTACTGGCTCTGTTGGCTGTGTTGGCTCAACTGTCAGCTTTTCGTTGTATATAGCAACATAGTCTGCCTTCTTCTCAGTATCGTTAAGGTCTACAGTAGCCTCGTCAAGTCTGGTAAATATTTCTACCTTACCCTCCTGCTCTACCTTAAAGGTTACCTTTGATACCAGACAACCACCAGTTTGTGTAAAGTTACCGTTTGATGTTTCTATCATCTGGTACTTATCGTTTTCATCAAGCTTACCAATACCAAATCCAACCAGATAGCTGTCTGATGTCATCTGGTCGTACTTCTCATCAAATGGTGAGTAGTAAGGTGTGTATCCGTTTTCTGCTATACTTATTACCTTATCCTCGCCAAGAATTACAGCATTACCCTCCTGATTTGGCTCTTGCTTTGTGCCTACTGGCTGGTTGAAGTATGTCCATAGTGCAAAGCTTTGTACCTGTGGGTCTGTAAGCTTTACATAAACCTCATAATCGAAGGTATCGCCAACCTTAACAGAAATCGGCTCTCGCTTGTTATCGTCTGCAAAATGGATAACAGCTGTAGGTGCCTCTGTAACCGGCTCTGTAACCGGCTCTGTAACCGGCTCTGTAATTGGTTCTGTAATTGGTTCTGTAATTGGTTCTGTTATAGGCTCTGTTGGCTGTACAGGCTGTGTTGCAGTTGGTGCAGTTGGTGCCTGTGTAGGAGCCGTTGGCCTGATTATTGGTCTGAGTGGTGGTGTAACCGGCATGTTAGGTGGTCTTACCGGACCAATAGGAATCAGAAGCATTTCGTCATTTGCAGTTGGTGCTGTAGGAACAGCCTCGGTAGGCTCGGTAGTTGTAACTACAGAGAATGTGCTGTCCTCATTAGGTGATGATGCTCGTGTTCGTCTTACTGTTGATTTTTCTGTAGCAAGTGTTACCTTGTTTTCATCAAACAGCTCACCGGTAATACTGATTGTAACATCCTTTTTAGCAACATCTGCAAAAGCATTTTTTACTGCAACAGTAATCTTGTGCTTACCTGCCTCTGTTATTATTACGCTTGGGTCAACATAGATATTTTCAGAAATATCGTTACCATAGCCGTCACGGGCTACAATATATTTTGCGTCAATACATTTAAAGATATATTCTTCAATCTTATTGATATCACAGGTATAAGGTACATTTTTTGCAGAGATAGACGGGCCTCTGTAGTTATCAAGCTGTAAGCCTCGTTTAAATGACTGCAGATTATATCTTGGGTCGTTTACACTGTATACAACCACCTTATGTGTATTTTCGTTTACAACCGAAGCATTAACAAGGTCTAAAACATCGTCACCACTTTCAGAAACAGCAGTTACACCCTGCATAAGGCTAAGGTCACTTCCGTCAAGAACCAATGGATCGCTATGAAAAGCCATTTCAATTGACTCTGTTGTAGTAGTAATATAGGTATATACGGTATTATCCTTCAGTAATATATCGGCAAAAAGAATCAGAAACAATGTTACAAAAGTACATATTACCGAAAGTGCCGTAATTGTAATATTTATAGCTCTTCTCATACTATCCTCCTTTGGTAGCATCAGCTGAAAATCTGTTGCGTATTTTTAAGCTTTTATACCACACAGCGTTATTGTGGCATAGAATTTTATTCATTATCTTTGTTATCTTCGTTATCTTCGTTATCGTCGTTATCTTCGTTATTATCTCTGATACTCTCTTCGATGTTATTATCTCTGATACTCTCTTCGATATCGATTACGCTGTCTTCTTCGTTTTCTCTGCTATTTATTTCAGCAATGCTTTCATATTCTGCAACACCCTCGTCGTCTGACTCGTTTTTATCCTTGTCATCCTCGTCTGAGTAATCGCCATAACCGTAACCATAGCCACCATAGCCATAGCCACCATAGCCATAGCCACCATAGCCGTAGCCACCATAGCCATATTTGCCATAGCCGCCATATTTGCCATATTTACCATAGCCATATTTGCCATACCTTCCGTAGCCACCATAGCCATAGTTACCATAACCGTATCTGCCGTAGCCCTTGGTACCAAACACACCCGAAGCCATATTGAATATACAGCCGAATATCTCTATTTTGCTACCACCAAAGCTGGCTATTGCCTCGGTTATTTTCTGAGCTTTAATATAATCCTGTCTTACTACAAACACAACACCGTCTACGCAGTCTTTTATCTCGAGTGCGTCATCAATAACGCCTACCGGTGGTGCGTCTACAATAACATAGTCAAACATTCCCTTCAGTGCCTCGATAAGCTCTGCCATCTGTTTACTGCTCATAAGCTCTGCTGCGTTACTTACAGACCTTGTACCTGGCAAAACATAAAGGCCACTCTTTTTCATTCTTATAATTGCGTCCTCAAGATTACATACACCGGTAATAACATCTACTATACCCAGAGAATTTTCATCTAAAGGCAGATTAAACTGTCTTCTCAGTGATGGGTTTCTTAAGTCACAGTCGATAATGATTGTTCTCAGATTCTTTTTCTTAAATGAAATTGCAAGGTTAGAAGAAAGTGTTGTTTTACCCTCTCCGGCACCTGTACTTGTTATAAGGAATGAATTATAATTTTTAGCCTTACATTTCTTTATAATTGTATTTCTTATTGAGTATATAGACTCTTTATATCGTGAGTCTACATGCTTATTATCAAGAGAAACTACTCTTGACCTTTTACTGCTCTTTTTATTTATTACCTTGATTACTGAGCCGAGTCTTTCGTTGTTCAGCAATGACTGAATATCGTCTGGCTTTCTTACCGTTACATTAAACATCTCTAAGAAGAGTATCAGGCAAAAGCAGGCAAAAGCACCTATAGCTGTTCCTAACAACGACCTTACTCTGTAAACAACGCTGTTTACAGGCTCAGACGACGCTGACGGTGGTACAACAAGTACCATTTCGGTATCACCTACTATATATTCGGCAACATCAGGAAAATTATTGATAACCGACTTTAAAAGGTCGTATGCCAGCTGATAATCTGAAGCTGTTGATGTGAGTGTAAACAGGTTTGTGTTTTCTATAGCTGTTGCTGTAACCGTACCTGGCATATAGTCAAGCTCAAGGTCTTCGGTTACTGCCTTTGTCAATGGTGGACTTGTTATAATGTAAGGGAAGGTTTTCTCCAGCTGTACAGAGGTTACTGCACTGAATGAGGCAATATTGTTTATACTTGGAGAAATTGTAAAGGTTGCTGATGCACTGTACACAGGAACATAATTTGTATATGTATATATAACCATAGCACAACAGCCTATACAGGCAAATATAGGTATTAAATTCCAGTATTTTCTTATACCCTCCAGCAATCGCATAAGTATTTCTCCTATTGAAAGAACATGAGCTGACTGAACCTGTCCGTTATTATTGTTCATCAGCTACACCTCCTTTTTTGTTGCTACCCTCGTTACTGTCTATGCTTTTATACTTTCCATAAGCACCATAGCCACCATAGCCACCATAGCGGCCATAACCACCATAGCCATAGCCACCATAGCCATAGCCATAGCCATAGCCGTATCCACCATAGCCATATGTACTTGCTGTAAGTGATGTAACCTCGGAATCGTTATAAACACAGCCCAGCAGCTTTGCACCAGTGTTGTTGATTATCTCGATTGTATCGTTAATTGCAATAGCTGTTGCAACATCTCGTCTTACTACAAGCAATGAAGCATCAGCCTCTGCCATCAGGTCCTCTGCGTCAGACGCAAAGCCCAGTGGTGGGGTATCAATAACGATATAATCGTAATTTTCTTTAGCTGTTGCCAGAAGATACTTCATTTTCTCTGACAATACAAGCTCGTTAGCCTTACCTGTACCCTTGTTACAGCCAATTATATGCAGATTTAAAACATCGTCATACATGGTTACATCAGACAGTCTTGCTTCACCATTAAGGTAGTCGATAATACTTTTGCCCTCTTCTACCTGCTTATCAAGGAATTTAGTTACAGCAGGCTTTCTGAGGTCACCCTCTACAAGCAATACCTTACATTTTAGTCTTGCCAAAGAGATAGCCAGGTTTACAGAAATAGTTGTTTTACCCTCGTTTTCAAGTGAGCTTGTTACAGCAAAAAGCTTATCACCATTCTTTTTCTTTTCTGCTGTAATAAGTCTTCTCAGCTTTTTGAAGGATTCCTTAAACTCAAAGCCGATAACAGGGTTTGACAGTGACAACGACTTCTTTACACCCTGCATTTTTTCTTTAAGTGTAAGCTTTTTATTCTGTCTTGGTACTGAAGCTATCTTTTTAATATTAAGCTTCTTTTTAATGTCGTCCTCTTTTTTGATTGTATCCTTAAAGTAAGACATTACTGCAAGAAAGCCTATAGTAACAATTGCACCACCCATAAAGCCCAATGTCATCATAAATCCGGAATTTGAGCCGTTTGAAGGCCATGCCGGAATTATAGGTGGGTCTAATGTCTGAAGCAGAACATTAGAGGATAATGCCCTTGTAAAGGTCGGGTAATTATCCAGCACTGCATTAAGCAGCCTGTACGAATTAACAGGTGAATCAGATACTACTCTGATTACAATTATGTTTGTTTCTTCTATAACCTCACGGCTTAAATAACCAGGAAAGGTATTTTCGCCAAGCTGCTTGGCAACTGCAATATGCAGCTGTTCGCTGTCTAATACTGCTTTAAGAATTACAGCAAGCTTGTTTGTTGTAGCAAGTGTTGCTGTAGGGTTTTTCTCTGCTGTTTTGCTTTGCACCAGCATTGTTACAGATGTAGTATACTGTGGTGTATAGGTTTCGGTAGAATATACAAAGCACCCCATTGCACCTAATACTGCTACAAATAATATAAGGTGCCAGCGTCTTAATACATCCTTTACTGTACTGTAAAGGTCGAACGAATAGTTATAACTGGAGTAATTTTCTAAGCTTTCTTTTTCTGACATTACTAGTTACCCTCCTTTTCGCCCAGATAGGTTACAGCTGTTTCCAGATAGGTAACATCACCACAGCTGTTAGTTACACTTAAAACAACAGGGAATACACCTCTGTTTTCTGTTCCTCGTGTAGTATCTATAGACACTACCTTTAATCTATGGCTTATATCGCCGTCTATAACATCGCTTGCTTTAAAGCACTCAAGAACAGCTGCGTATTTACGGTCATGAATAACAGGCTTTTCTTCTATAGACTCTATAACAGGAGATTTATAGTCATCGTATGTAATCTCTTTTTTTACCTTTGTTACATTATTATCAGAGTCACATACAACATAGGTAATCTCTCTTTTGTTTCTGTCGTAAAGGTTTGACATTTTCTCAACTATTACTTCATTAGAAATATCGCCGTCTTCAACATCCTTTGCTGTTACATACTGCAAAAGGTCGTCATCTGTGCTTTGTACGCTGATTACAGGGTTATACTCTGCATCAAAGCCTATTTCAGGTGGGTTAAGCTTAACTTTAATTTCCTTAGCATAGTAATAGGTTCCAAAAACCCCCATTAAAAAAGCAAGTGTTAATATCATAGACATCGAACGAACTATTCTTCGTCTTATAAATTTAAGCATATCTTCTTCATAGCACTCCTTCCTTATTTTTTAATTCAAATCTTCATATATTAACTGTTCTGTCGTTAATAATCAGCTTTGGATTTTCTGAAAAAATTTTCTTTGCATATCTTTGTCCGTAATTCTTTTCTACCAGACTGTATGCATCGCTTAAAACAGGTGTTCTTCTGTCGGGCTTATGTGCGTCGCTTGCAACTGCACACACCATGTTGTCACGCATAAGCAGATGTGCCACATTTCGTGGAACTTCACCAAATCTGCCAACTATACTGCCACGGTTAATCTGCATTAAGCACCCACTGTTTACCCAGTCGTGTACCATATACGGGAACTGCTGAACATATGTATATCGCTCAGGGTGTGCAAGCACCGGTACTATTCCTGTTGACTGTACCTTTGACAATATATAACCAACCCACATAGGGTCTGCCTCAAACGGGAATTCAATAAGCATGTATCTGCTCTGGTTTATTGTTATAAGTGAACCCTGATTTATAAGGTTAATTATATCGTTGTCGGCGTAAACCTCCATACCAAGATAGATATTTACACCTATTTTTCTTTCTATACAAGCTCTTTTCAGCTTTTCAAAGCGACCCACTACTACATCCTGAACCATAAAGTCACTCATATAATTAGGGTACATGTCTGGTATACAGTGTGGTGTAAGCACTATATTTTCTGTACCAGATTCCTTAGCAAGCTCAATCATTTTCAATGACATTTCAAAGCTTGATGAGCCGTCATCAACATTATACAAAATATGTGTGTGCAAGTCCGTCATTGCATAACCATTCCATTCTAGCTTATATATAGTTAATTATAACACAAATTACAGAAATAGCAAATTATTTAATAAAAAAGACCATAATAATTTTTACCATACAAAAAACACGCCTGATTTCTTTTTTTCTTCTGCCTATTTTCTTAATCCTATAGATTTTATACTGTATTTATGGTAAAATGAAATGTATTAGATTTTTATTTAACGGAGTGAATTTAAATTGACAACACCTGACATATTAATGCTTATAGCAGTAATTGTTTGCATAGCCTTTTCGGCTGTTTTTTCTGCAACAGAAACAGCCTTTTCAACGGTAAGTACAATAAGGCTTACAAGCCGTGCTGAAAAGGGCTTTAAAAAAGCAAAAAAGGCATTAAAGGTAACACAGCAATATGACAAGGCGATAACAGCTATACTTATAGGCAATAACATTGTAAACATTGGCTGCTCATCATTGGCAACTGTGCTTTGTATAAGACTTTTTGGCGACAGTGGTGCTGCTATAAGCACAGTATCAATTACTCTTCTGGTGCTTATATTCGGTGAGATTCTGCCAAAATGTATAGCAAAAGAAAAGCCGGAGGAATTTTGCCTTGCCACTGCAGGACTTTTGCTTGGCTTTATGGCTGTGTTAACACCATTTGTTGCTATGTTTGTTGCATTGAAAACACTGGTATTAAAGCTGTTTGGCAAAAGCAACACAAAGCCCTCTGTTACTGAGGACGAGCTGAAGGTGCTTATCGGTACAAGTCAGCAGGAGGGTGTGCTTGAGCAGCAGGAGCGAGAGCTTGTGCAGAGTGCTCTTGATTTTGACGAAAAAACAGTACAGGAAATTCTTACACCACGAGTTGATATTACTGCAATCGAAATCAACGATTCTCCTGAAAGCATAAAGAAAATCATTATCGACGAGAGATATTCAAGAATCCCTGTATATAAGGGCGATATTGATAATATAGTTGGTGTACTTCACACCAGAGATTACCTTGAGGAGCTTATCAACGGAAAAACTCCGGACATCAAAAAGCTTATAAAACCAGCTTATTTCATCTATAAGACAAAAATATTATCTCTTGTGCTTGCAGAGTTTAAAAAACAGAAGCTACATATTGCAGTTGTTACAGATGATTACGGTGGCACACTGGGTATTGTTACAATGGAGGATTTGCTTGAAGAGATTGTAGGCGACATCTGGGACGAGGACGAAACCGAAACACCAGACCACCACAAAATCAGCGATTCTACCTATACAGTAAGTGGCGATATGTCTATTACATCTTTGCACGAGCTTCTTAACCTGCGTGAGGGCTACATAAAAACCGATACTGTGTCGGTTGGTGGCTGGATAATGGAAAACATCGGAGATATTCCTCAATCTGGTGACAGCTTTACATATAAAGACTGTATCAGCGTTGTTGTATCAGAAACAGTCGAGAAGCGTGTGGAATCTGCTAAAATAACTTATATACCACAGGACGAGGAAAACTGATTTTTTATAATCGCCATAATTTCAAGCATAAATAAATCACCATTGCAAACAATAGCAATGGTGATTTTTTATGCTTAAACGCTTCAGACAAGACGCTATGCTTTTCTCGGTGGGTGGACTTGCATACGCAATTATAGAGCTTTTATGGCGACAACGCACACACTGGACAATGATTGTAACAGGTGGACTATGCTTTATTGCCCTTTTCAGAATATTCAGAAAACTTAAAAACGCCGGATTGTTTTTTAAATGCCTTATTGGCTCGGGTGTAATAACCGGCATAGAGCTTGCTGTGGGTGTGGTTGTCAACATTCAGCTAAAGCTGAATGTATGGGATTATTCTGCTATTCCACTTAATCTGTGGGGACAGATATGCCCGTTATACAGCCTTTTGTGGGGACTTCTTACAATGCCTATACTTTTTGTATGTAATAAAATGCAGAAGATTGTTGAGTATCTGTAAAGGGCTATATAAATTGTAGTTTGTGTGACTGCTTCGCAGTCACACAAAGACACGCACAAACCAAAACTTACAGTTTGGGTAAAGCCTTGTCAAAGGCTTTTGGGTCAAGGGCAAAGCCCTTGTGGGTTTACGCAATCAATTTACTTCGTAAATTGGTTACATCAGGCAACGCCCTTAATGCCTCAAGAA
>JAXJDU010000316.1:0-5208 GCA_036301785.1 Acutalibacteraceae bacterium
ACCCCGAGCAATCAATTTGCTTTGCAAATTGGTTACATCACCCCATAAACTTTTGAAAAAGTTTAATCAAAACTTTTAAGTTTTGGTTTGTGCGTACATCTATAACTACAATTAAAAAATCTAATTAACCCTAGGAGGCAACTATGAAAAAAATCGGTATTCTTACCTTTCACAGAGCTATAAACTATGGTGCTCAGCTTCAGGCTTATGCGTTACAGCGTACTGTAACAGACCTAGGTGCTGAATGTGAGCTGGTAGACTATATTTGTCCAGCAATTACAAAGCCTTACAGACCAATTTACATAACAAAGGACAAGCCACTTATGTCTTTGGCTAAAAGCCTTATTATGTTTAACAGAAGAGCACAAAAGGCAAAAAGCTTTGAAAGCTTTCAGGATAAAATAGTTAAAAGTAAAACACAGTATTTCCCAGAGGATATACAGAATGCAAAGGATAAGTATGATGTGTTTATCACAGGTAGTGACCAGGTATTTTCACCATGGTGTGCCGACTTTGACCCAGCGTATTTCTTAACCTTTGCAGACGATAAGCAGAAATATGCATACGCTGCAAGCTTTGCAACAAAGGAAATTCCAGACGATAAAAAGGCTGAGTTTACAAAGAGATTAAGTGGCTTTCAGAAGATTTCTGTAAGAGAGCAGGATAATGTAAGACTTGTAGACGAGCTATGCAAAAAGGAAGCTGTTGTAACACTTGACCCTACAATTCTTTTAAGTGCAGAAAAGTGGAGTGAGATTGCAGAGTGTGATATAAACGAGCCTTATGTGTTTGTTTATTCTGTAATGCCACAGATAAGCCTTGTAGAGTTTGCATGCAAGCTTGCTAAAGAAAAGAATATGAAGGTTGTATTTGTAAACGATGCACCACATCTTCCAAATAAGAATATCGAGTATAAGCGTGCAGTTTCTGTTGAAAGATTTGTAGGTTACATCAAGAACGCCTCTTATGTTGTAAGTAACTCATTCCATGCTACAGCATTTTCTGCTATTTTCCATAAGAGTATGTTTATCGAATTCCAGAACAAGGTTAACAGAAATGTTCGTTCAGAGGGCTTCCTTGCAAGCTTAGGTATTTCAAGAGGAATTGAAAACGGTGTTGCACAGGAAACAGAAATTGACTGGAATGATGTAGATATCAAGCTTAACAGCCATAGAGAAAAATCACTGGATTTTCTAAGAGAAATTATTAACACGGAGCAAAACTGATATGGAGCTTTTTACTAATAAAAATCAGTGCTGTGGCTGTACTGCCTGCTACAGCGTTTGTCCTAAAAAAGCAATAACAATGACACACGACGAAGAGGGTTTTATTTACCCTGCAATCAATAACGACCTATGTGTTGATTGTGGCTTGTGTAAAAGTGTGTGTCCTTTGCAGAATGATTATGACAAAAATCAGGTAGTAGACTGCTATGCACTTAAGCATAAGGATATGGATATACGCACAAAAAGCCGTAGTGGTGGTGCGTTTGCTGGTATAGCAAATTATATCTTTGATTTGGGTGGCGTTGTATATGGTGCAGCGTATAACGCTGATTATTCAGTAAGCCACTACAGATGTGACAACAGAAAAGACCTTGTAAAGCTACAGGGTGCAAAGTATATTCAAAGTGAAATGAATGACATCTTTGCTCAGGTTAAAGAGGATGTTAAAAACGGTAAGTATGTACTGTTTTCTGGTACATCTTGCCAGGTAGCAGGTTTGCTTGCGTACATCGGCAAAAAAACAGATACATCAAAGCTGTACACAGCCGACCTTGTTTGCCACGGTGTGCCTAATAATATGATGTGGCAGGAATTTTTGCGTTGGAATGAAAGAAAATACAATGGTAAGGTTACTGAAGCAAAATTCAGAGATAAAAGCTATGGCTGGAAAAATCACTTTGAAGTAGTAACCATAGACAACAAAAAGCATAAGACTAAACGCTTTGCACTTATGTTCTATGAGAATGACTTTTTAAGACCTTCCTGCTACGAATGTAAGTATGCTAATCTTGACAGAGTGGCAGATTTTACACTTGCTGACTTCTGGGGATTGAAAAGACAGCATAAGGATTTTGTGGATAAAATTGGTTGTTCACTATTTATGGTAAACACACAGCGTGGTAAAGAGCTGTTTGCCAATATAGAGGATAAGTTTATTTTAAGAGAAGCAGATGCTGTAAAGGCTTCTTATCCAAACCCTAACCTCAGATTCCCTACAGCAAAGCCAAAAAATCGTGAATATTTCTGGTCACTTTACAGAAAATACGATTTTGATAAGGTTATGAAAATCTATTACTGGAAAATGTTTGTTACAAGAGTAAAGAAAAATCTTAACAGAATAAAAAATATGATAATAAAATAACCATCTGTAAAGAGGGTGATACTATGACAAAAATGTCAATTACTAAAAAAGGTGTTGCTATTATTGTTGCAGTAGCAATAATGCTTACCACCGTTGTTATAACGAATATATTTTCATCGGATGAGATTACTAACGATGTAACTAAAATGGTAGAAAATGCAGAAAAGCTTCATGCAAATGGCGATTTTAAAAACGCTTTCTATCAGCTGCAGTTATATTGTCAGGAAAACTCACACGACAGCAAAGCGTGGATGTTACTGGGTGATTTCAGCCTTGAGCAGAGCGACGCAGAGTCAGCATACGCTTACTATCAGAAGGCCGCAGGTCTTGTACAGTGTGACGAAAATCAGATAGGTGAGGCTGACAGAATAAAAACCTTTAAGAATTTTTCAGCTGTTAATGGTATAAGAATCTATCCTGCTGCAAAATATACAAAGGGCATGAAGCTGTCTTTTTCAGGCGAAAATCTTACACCTGTTGAATCTGTTACCGGCAGACCACTTGGTAATTCCGGTGAGATGGATAACGACGAAAACTATCTTACAACAGAGTGGTTTGATGTTGACGACAGCAGAGGCAGTATGTATATAACCGGTAATATTAACTGTGCTGAATGGCAGTTTTTAGATTCTAACGGATATTATACAAAATATGACGATAAAGGAAATTACAGACAGCTTGAAAGTGTATCATTTTCAAGCAAAGCCTACTCAAGTGTAAAAATTCCTAAGAATACAGTTAAGGCAAGAGTTACTTATTATGATAAGAGCATTTATACCAATGTTGTATCTAAGGATAAAATTTTTGTAGGCTATGGTAGTGGTCTGACAGGCTATACTGCAGCTAAGTCACAAAGCTTCGAAATTCCTGACCTTTCTGAAAATCAGTATGTCGAATATAGAGGCGATGAATGGATATTCTTTGACGGCAACGATAAAACCAAGCTTGATTTAGAGCCGGTTGAAGCAAGTCAGGTTGCAATAGCAAGTGTCAGTGGCGAGCTTTGTGGTATGGTTGATTTCAATTTAGAAAATACAACTGTAAAGCACGCAGATAAAACCTTGAAATACGGTATACGCTTTAATACCAAAAGTGGAGTAGCCAGCTGTGAGCGTTTAGCCAATGCAAAGGGTATGAATTTTGACTATATGGTTGATGGTCAATGGAGCGTTGGCACAGGCAACGACTTTGACACAGCATATCCATGGTGCGACATGAAGCTTTGTAATGTAAGCGTTGACGCTAAGGGTAAAGAAAAGATTACTCTTGAAGATGAAGCAGGCTTTAAAACTGACGGTACAAACGGAAATGTAATGGTAAGAATACCAAAGTTTTATTCAAAGAGAATTGTTCAGAATGGCTATGAATATATCTGGATTTCTGGTACTAAACACAAGGGCTACAGCATAGAGCCAGTCTTTGTAAAAGAAGACGGAAAGATTGCTGACTATGTATATATGAGTGCATATGTAGGTTCAAATAAAAACAATAAGCTTGTAAGTGTTGCTGGCAGTTATCCTGTAATCTGGCTTGAATACGGAGATACTCTGAAGTTTGCAGAAAATAACGGCAAGGGCTTTACTGAGATTAACTACCTGATGTGCTCAGCTCTGCAAAAGCTGTTTATTATCGAAACAGGTACAATAGATTCTTCTTCTGTTTTTGCAGGCGAGACTCATATGTACTATTACTATGATACTACAGTATATGACGAATCAGGCTATGCAGCAGAATCAGCTAAAAAGTCAAATAAAATAAGAATATACAATAACTTCAATACAACTAAAATAACTGAAGGCTCAAGCATTGCTATTATAGATGGCTGGAATAAGTATACCCAGAAAAGTAAGATACAGCACGAGGTTATAAGTGTTGAAAAAAGTGAAGAGTTTATAGATATTACCTTTGATGGTGATCCAGTAAATATCACTAAGCACAAAACTATAATTTCTAATATTCCATCAAAAACAGGTAAAACAGATTCTATCGACTACTGCACAGGCACATTTGGTAACAATGACGGTAAAACAACATTCAAGTATAGAAATATCGAAAACCTATACGGCAGTACATTATTTATGCTTGATGATGATTCATATGTACAGGATGGATATTATTACTACACAGCAGGTGACGGAGAGCTTAAGAAGGTTAATGCACCAGTTGCACAGCAGGAACGCCATCTGACTACTTATGATTACGCTAATACCGATATGTGTATCAAGTCAATGATATACGACAGCAAAAATCCGTTGATAATGCTACCTTCAACAGTAGGTAAGGGTGCAAACGCTTACAACTATTATGGAGATATATGGATGTACAACAATAAGAAAGATGGTACAAAGGCATATTTGCTTTATGGTAGTGCTAACGATAACGAAAGATTAGGTGGAGTATTCCAGACAAGAGCAATTATAACCGACTATAAGACATCACTTGATTTCTACTCTGGCAGAATTATGTATAAATAAATCGTAAGCTATATTAAAAGTAAAAGCACCTTGTGGTAAACAGGGTGCTTTTGTTATGTAGAGATTGAAAGATAAATTGTAATTTATGTGACTAACAACAAACTGCGATAGAGAAAAACGCAAAGTTTAGGTCCACCCTTTTTAAAGGGTGGTGGGTCAAGGGCAAAGCCCTTGTGGGTTTTTAGGGCAAAGCCCTAAACGCCTCAAGAATATTTAAAAATGCCATTTTCAATGGCATTTTTAGGAAAAACTAGAAGTTAAAGGGCTTTGCCCTTTAAAATCCCACGAGGGGTGTGACCCCTCGACCCCAAAAGCCTTTAAAAAGGCTTTACCCAAACTTTAAGTTTTTGTTTGTGCGTGTCTTATG
>JAXJDU010000317.1:0-4618 GCA_036301785.1 Acutalibacteraceae bacterium
CTATATTCATTGCATCTCTTGAAACAAAGTGGATAAGGTGCCTTAAAAGCTGTGCAGGACATTCTGTGTTTGTGCAACGCACCACAGCCTCACCTTCTTCACGGCTTACCTTACAGCCACATGACGGACATACAGCTGGCAGCATATATGGCACAGCATTTTCTTGGTGAGAGACCACAGAAACTACCTCTGGTATAATTTCACCAGCCTTACGGATAAGCACAGTGTCGCCAATGCACAAGCCCAGCTCATCTATAAAATCCTGATTATGCAGTGTAGCACGGCTTACTGTTGTGCCTGCCAAGAATACTGGCTCAAAAATACCGGTTGGCGTAATTGCACCTGTTCTGCCCACATTTATTTCTATATCCTTAAGCACAGTTTCCTTTTCTTCTGGTGGGTACTTATAAGCCTCTGCCCATTTAGGGAATTTCTCGGTTGAACCAAGTGCTGTACGCATAGCAAAATCGTTAACCTTAACTACAGCACCGTCAATTTGATAGCTCAGCTCTCCTCGTGTATTGCCCAGATTCTCGATTTCGTCTATTACAGCCTCGATATTATCAAAAACACGGTATGTGGTAGGCACTACAAAGCCAAGAGAAGCAAGCAGCTCAAGACCCTCTTTATGTGTCTTTATCTCTACACCGTTAATCTGCTGAATATTGAAAACAAAGATATCTAAATTTCTCTGTGCTGTTATTTTAGAATCCTTTTGTCGCAATGAGCCAGCAGCAGCGTTACGAGGATTTTTAAAGGTTTTTTCATTGTTAAGCTCCTGCTGCTCTATAAGGCTTAAAAAGCTTGAGTTGCTCATATAAACCTCACCACGCACCTCAAGGTATGGCACAGGCTTGTTCAATCTTTTTGGCAATGACTTAATAGTTAAAAGATTATCTGTAATATCTTCACCTGTAAAGCCGTCACCACGGGTTGAGCCTCTTACAAAAACACCGTTTTCGTATTCGCATGAAACCGACAGGCCATCAATTTTTGGTTCTACTACATATTCAACAGCACCTACAGTCTGTCGTACTCTGTTGTCAAATTCTCTTAGCTCATCATGAGAAAAAGAGTCGTGCAGGCTTTGCATCTGCACAGTATGGACAACCTCAGAAAATTTATCAGACGCCTTACCACCAACCTTATTAGTAGGGGAGTCCTGCTTTTTAAGCTGTGGATATTGCTCCTCCAGCTTTTCAAGCTCATACAGCATTGTATCGTATTCATAGTCAGAAATAATCGGATCATCCTGATTATAATATCTGTCATTATGAAAATTAATTTCTTTACTTAAAAATTCTACACGATTTTTAGCTTCGTTAAAATCCATTTGATATCACCCATTACATTAAATAATATTGTTATTTTAACCCTTTTCAGCTTGATTTTCAAGTAATAAAGGTATATTATATATTTATGGTTGATAAGCAGGTAGGTTATATAATATGTGTAATCTGCATTCAGAAAAAATTATTAAATATATAGAAGAAAATTTTGAAAAAATTATTTACAAATAAGAAAATAGATGTTATAATCACTAGTAGTTATATAGGAAAACCTAAATAGTTGCTTAGGAGGGATATTTATGATAAAAAAACTAGTTGTAATTGGTGTTTCTGCAATCGTTATAGCTTGTGGTACAATGTCTGCATCTGCACTAAGAAGCCCTTGCTATACATATAAAGTATCTACTACTTCAGGTAAGTGCTCACCTTGTACAGGTGTATCAGCAGATTCTGTAGCTTATGCTGGTTTAGCAGCTTTAGCTTGTGGCAGCTTGGCAGTTGTTGCTAAGAAAAAAATAAGCGAGTAATCTACAATTAAAATATAAGCCACGCTAGTATTATAGCGTGGTTTTTATTTTTATTTATTCAGAAATATTTGGTAAGGTGATAACATGAAAAGTAAATCTAAATCAATCTGGAAGGCAGTTTTTGTTATAGCAATTATTCTTATGATTGCAGCACTTGGCTATGCATGCTGGTATTTAATCAACCTTTATACAAGTGGTGACGAATATTCTGGAGTACTGTCATATGTCAGTACAGAGCCAACCGAAGCGTACACTACAGTTTATGTTGACTCAGCTGATGCACCACTGGATAATGTAGCACCACCAGAGGTATACGACACTATAAACGGTGGTATAAACTTTACTAAGCTATGGGAAATCAATACAGATTTATATGCATGGATTCAGATTCCTGACACCATGATAAACTACCCGATAGCACAGTATCCAGGTGATGATAATACATATTATCTGAATCACAATATGTTTAAAGAAAGTGCATTTGCCGGCTGTATTTATACAGAAAAGGCAAACAGCAAGGATTTTGATGACCGTAACACTGTATTGTATGGTCACAATATGCTTAACGGTTCTATGTTCAGAGCCTTGCACGATTTCAGAAACAAGGATTTCTTTGATAAAAACCAGTATATCTATGTTTATCTTCCAGACAGAACACTGAAGTATCATATTTTTTCAGCATATGAATATGATGACAGGCATATTCTTGATGCATTTAATTTTAAGGATAATGAGGTATATCAGAAGTATCTGAAATACGCTCAGAATCCTACATCTACTGTTCATCGTAATACAAGAGATTTGAAATTAAATGTTAATGATAAAATCATCACCTTAAGCACCTGCTTTGGTGATGTAACTACATCTCGTTATTTAGTGCAGGGGGTTTTAATCAGTGAGGAGTTCGCAGAACAGTAACACAGATTCAAATGAAAGCAGCTCAACAACAGAGGCTGTTGTTGAAAAAGAAAAGACAGAAGCCGTAGCTGATTCTGGTTCTACAAAAAACAAAGCAACAGCTCTGTCAGCTGACAGTAAAAAGCATGTAGAAGAAGCCACAAAAAATCATTCTTCTGCAAATGAAGAAAAAACTGGTGAAAATGGTACAAAAAGCCGTAGCTCTTCAAGCAAAAAAAGCTCTGGCTCTGGTCACCATTCACGACATCATTCACGACATCATTCTGGTCATCATTCCAGAAGTCATTCTGGTAGTCATTCTTCTGGTCATCATTCAAGGTCGTCTTCCCATAAATCCACAGATTCAGATACAGGCAGTACAACAAGCACCCGTGCTAATGCTGTTGAGTCTGTGACTGACGATTCAGCTGGCACAGACAGACACATCAGAAAAAGATATACCTTCTCTGTAAAGGGTGACAATGACATACCAGTTGCTGTTTACCATGCCAAAAGAAGGCACAGGGAAGATGAGGAAGAAGAGCAGACAAAAAAGAATCTCAGCAAGCCCTTCAAGATTTTTATAGGCGTTAGTTCAACTGTTGTTGCCTTTCTTCTGGTTACAGTTATTACCTTTACTGCGTTGCTTTTCAATGGTAAAAATGCATTAATCGGACAAAACAGCAATGTAACAATCGCACCACCACCAAACGCTACAGTTGAAGGTGAATACATAGTTTATAACGACCATAAATATAAATACAACAACAAGGTAACAAGTATTTTGTTGTCTGGTATAGATATGCATACAGACGAACACCAAGAGGGTGTGCTTGGCACTGCCGGACAAGCCGATACTGTTCTTGTTCTTGCGTTGAATACAGAAACAGGTAAATACAAGGTTTTCTCTGTATCCCGTGATACTATGGTAGATGTAAATATCTGTGACGAAGAAGGTAACTTTACAGGCTACGAGCAAATGCAGCTTTGTCTTGCACACGCTTATGGTGGTGGTGGAGAATTAAGCAATGAAAACCTGAAGCGTTCAGTTTCAAGAATTTTCTTTGGTATTCCAATGAATTCATATATGTCAATTGACCTTGATGCTATACCGGTGCTTAACGATGCTGTTGGTGGTGTAACTGTAACCGTAATAGAGGATTTAACTCAATATAATTCCAGACTGGTAAAGGGTGCTACCGTTACACTTAACGGTGACCTTGCCGAGATATATGTACGAAGCAGAGATATAGCCGGTGACGCTAACCAGAATACCCTGCGTATGGACAGACAGGAAAGCTATCTTGAAGCGTTTATTCATCAGGCTATCTTCCAGACAAAGCACAACATCAGAACACCACTTAATCTCTACAGCGAGGCAACCCCTTATGCAAGAACAGATATAGACGCAAGCAGAGTAACCTATCTTGCAAGTATCCTTATGGAATCAGGCTTCTCAACCTCAACAAACTACACCAAGGTTCCTGGTGAAGCTGTTGCAGGTAAGGAATTTGCTGAATACTATGTAGACACAGACAGATTTTTTAAGATGGTGCTTGATACATATTTTATAAAGGTTGAATAACTTAAATAATAAAATAATTAAATAACTGCAAAAGCAGTCTTTGATTTCATATCGACTTCAAAGACTGCTTTTTTATTTTTTATTTTATAGTACACACTTGTACAATAGTGTACAGCTTTCTTATCTTTTTGACTATTAGATGAAGTGTATTGATATCTGATTGTAGATTAAATTGGGATTTGTCGGGGAGTTACGCACAAATCAAAATTTAAAAGTTTTGATTAAACTTTTTCAAAAGTTTATGGGGTGATGTAACCAATTTGCAAAGCAAATTGATTGCTCGGGGTGAAACCCCTTGCAGGTTTACGCAATCAATTTAC
>JAXJDU010000318.1:0-3719 GCA_036301785.1 Acutalibacteraceae bacterium
ATATTACCAGCTGTTGGTCAATATCGCTTTTACTTTTGTGTTATATATAATTAAAACAGAAATAGCATGAAGTATCGTAAAGTAATTGTATTTTATCCGAAAATATTTTATAATAAAATGAATACTTTAATAAAATGAATGCTTTAATAAAATGAATGTGTAAACGGAGGAATCGCAGTGATTGACAGTGTGAAGAATAATTTTAATGAATATTGCTGTGTGTTCAGGCTGGTGAATTTTGCAATAAACAACATCAGGGGCAGCGTTGATGACCTTACTGTTGACTGGAGCAAGGTTAATGCCATTGCACATGATTTAAGCTTTATTGTGCTTGTAAAGCAAGGTATAGACCTTTTAACGGGTAAGAATAAACCATCAAAAGAGATATACTTAAAGTTTTTAGCAGAATATAAAAAGCAGATTATAATTGACTCAAATCAGCTTTATGAGCTTGAGAGGCTTGAGCAGAAATTTGAAGAAGAAAAAATAAATATGCTTGCTCTTAAAGGCTCAGGCATAAAGGCTGTGTATCCATATTCCTATTACAGATATATGGGTGATATCGACACTCTTGTAGAAAAATCAGATTTTGATGCTGCACATAATGCCTTAACTGCACTTGGCTATAAAGAGAAAAGCTACGGCTCTCATGACAGAATCTATACAAAAGAGCCATTTATAAACCTTGAACAGCACTTTACATTATCCGAGGGTGATTCTGAGCTTATAGATGAATATTATAGTGGTATATGGCAAAAATCCAAAAACAAGGCTGGCTTTGCTCATATATTTACCATGACAAACGAAGATATTTATATTTATCTGTCAGTGCATGCTGTACATCATATAAATTACGCCGGAATTTCTCCAAGGATATTTTTAGATTATTATGTTTTTCTCGAAAAATATAAGTCAGAATTAAATATGAATTATATAGATACTGTGCTTGCAAGCTTTGGTTATATAGATTTTAATAAAAAGGCTGTTGAGCTTGCTTATAAATGGTTTTCTCCAGATGGTGCTGGTTTGGGTGACAATGTAACCGAGCTTTTTGTTGCAAGCAGTGCTACCTATGGTACAACACAGCATAATGTAGGCTTGCGTACAGCAAGGCTTGCAAAGGACGGTAAAAGCGTAAATAAGCTCAAATTTATATTAAAGCAATTATTCCCACCATACAGCAGAATAAGAACAGAATTCCCTGTTTTAAGAAAATGCCCGTTGCTGTTGCCTTTTGTGTGGGTAATATATGTAATTAACAGAATATCAAAAACTGAAACTAAAAAATATTATTCAAGCATAAGCGATAAAACTGCTGTGCTTTATAGTTCAATTATAGCCGATTTAGGGTTAAATAATATGTAAGAGAGTGTGAAATGAATGAAATTAGGTGTAAGAATAGCTATTTTAATTTCTTTTTTTGCGTTAGTAGGTGTGTTGACAGGTATCAGTGTTATCCATACGGAAGACCCGGCGTCTGATGAAATTTTACCTGTAGCCAATAAAAATTCCATTACTGCAACAGAAGCACCAACCAGACCACCAGAGACAGCAACAGAAAAGGTGATATCTGCCTTTTCTGAAAAAAAGCTTGATACGCTGGAAACCACCATTGACAAAAAGCTTAAGGATATGAAATTCAATGGTACATTCCTTGTTGCAGTTGGTGATGAGGTTATATATCACAAGGCAATGGGCTATAGTGATGTAGATAAAAAGAAAAAGAATACATTGAATACAAAGTACGAAATCGGCTCTTGCTCAAAGCAGTTTACAGCAGCAGCTATTGCCAAGCTGGAGCAGGAAGGAAAGCTGAGCCTTAACGATAATGTATCTGAATATATAGATTCAAAAATAATCAGCAAAAAGCTGAAGGTGTATCATCTTGTGAATATGTGCTCTGGCTTGCCGGATTATCTGAATGAATATATTTATGCCCTTGAGGTAGGAGAGAGGGATACAGACACTACCTTCGATAAGCCTGAATTTATGAAGTGGCTGGATGAGCAGAAAACTAATTTTAAACCAGGAGAATTTTTTCATTATTCCAACACAAATTACTACCTTTTAGGACTTATAATCGAAGAGGTAACAGGTAAAAGCTATGAAGAATACATAGAGGAAGAAATTTTCTACCCATTATATATGGATGATTCATCTCTTGCAATGACAGACACTGACTGTGAGGGTTATCTTGACAGAGATTACACAGAAGGTATCAAGGTAGACAGCACATATTTTTATTCAGCAGGCGAAATTGTTTCTACCACAACAGATATGCTTAAATGGCTTAACGCCTACAGCAGAGGCAAGGTACTTGACAGTACACGCTTTAAGAATGCTATAAACATAGGCAAAGACGGCTTTAACTATGGCTATGGCTGGTTTGTATGCGAGGATTATTACTACCACACAGGTAATACCGAGCTATTCTATGCTATAGATGTAGCAACAAAAAAGAACGATATCAAGGTGATTGGTCTGTCAAATGTAAATGATACATCACTACAGCAAACAGGCCTTGCTGTGTTGTTATCAGTAGAAAATCAGCTTTTCCCAGGCGAGCATAATGTCAAACCAACAGAAAAGCCTACAGAAAAGTCTACACAACGCCAATAAGAAATTAATAAGAGCAGGAGGTATAAAATTATGGAAGCTAAAATTACAGCATCAGCAATTATTGTTGCAGCAGGCTCATCTACACGAATGGGTAAGCCTGTAAGCAAACAGCTTATAAAGCTTAACGGTACAGAGGTTATAGTACATACATTAAAGGCTTTTGAAGCTTCTGAAGCTATAGATGAAATAATACTTGTGTGCAGAGAGCAGGATACAGAGATAATAAAAGCTCTTGCTGAAAGCAACGGAATTACAAAGCCATTAAAGCTTACAAAGGGTGGTGTTACAAGACAGGAGTCTGTAAAAAATGGTGTTATGCTTGTAAAGTATAACGCAGAATATATTGCTATTCATGACGGTGCCAGACCTCTTATATCGCCTTGCGATATAAACAGCGTTGTAAACAATGCAACAAGGTATAAAAGCTCTGCCTTAGGCGTGCCAGTAAAGGATACAATAAAGGTTATAGACGAAAATGGAATTATCACAGCAACACCAGAACGCAGTAGCTTAATAGCAATATATACACCACAGGTGTTTAATCTTGAATTATATAAAAATGCAATGGAAAAAGCAAAGCAGGACGGCAAGGACTATACAGACGACTGCCAGCTTGTAGAGGCTTTAGGAGAAAGCGTATATGTGACTATAGGTAGCCCTACAAACATAAAGCTGACAACGCCAGAGGATATAATCATTGCAGAAAGCTTTTTAAAGGAAAGGGAGAATTAAAATGAGAATTGGTCATGGCTATGATGTGCATAAATTAACAGAAAACAGAAAGCTTATAATAGGTGGTGTAGATATCCCACACGAAAAGGGCCTGCTAGGTCATTCTGACGCTGATGTTTTGCTTCACGCTATTATGGATTCGTTGCTTGGTGCAGCAGCACTTGGCGATATAGGAAAGCATTTTCCAGATACAGATGAGCGTTACAAAGGAGCAGATAGTATTCTGCTTTTAAAAGAGGTTTGTAAGCTTTTAGAAGAGAAAGGCTACAAAATAGAAAATATCGACAGCACAGTTATTGCACAGGCACCAAAGCTGAAGCCATATATAGAGCAAATGCGTGTAAATATAGCAAACGCCTGTAATATAG
>JAXJDU010000319.1:0-2119 GCA_036301785.1 Acutalibacteraceae bacterium
CAAATTTTGACATTCACGACAGAGTTAACTACTCGGTTGTAAAGTCAGAGTTGAAAATCAAGAATGAAAAACTGAACGATAAAAGAATTATAGAACTGAAAATTCAAATTGACACCGAAGTTTGTTCCGTAATGAATTTCTTTGAGATTTTCTTAAACAGAATGTTACTTTGCAGAAAAGCTGCCGACAGCATAAACCTTGAATTTTCGTTAGTTGTCAACAAGCAGAAGATGGTATAAATTATATAACTAATGCAGTTAATGTAACCCCAATTGCAAAACAATTGATTGCTCAAATAAGCCCATAGCTTTGGAGTGCCCCCTGTCAAGTAGACAGACGAAATAACAAAAATGTTTAATTGAATGTCCACCCTACCAATTGGTAGGGTGGAATTTTTTTACGCAGCATTAGCGTAGTGAAATTCCATTGGTGTCATACATTTCAGCTTAAGCTGAAATCGCTCTGTGTTGTAAAAATTTATGTAGTTTTCAATAGCTTCTGTTAGTTCTTCTTTAGATGTGAATTTCTTGAGATAGTACATCTCGGATTTTAGAATACCCCAATATCCTTCCATTGGACCATTATCAATACATCTGCCTACTCTAGACATACTTTGTCTCATTCCTGCTTGAAGGAGTTTATGTTGAAAGTGTTTGCTTGTGTACTGAAAGCCTCTGTCGCTGTGAAACAGTGGGTGTGCAGTTGGATTGTTTTCTACTGCCTCGTCAAAGGTGTCAAACACAAGCTGATTGTTGTTGCTAGTTCCAATTTTGTACGCAACAATTCTTCTGTCGTATATATCCAATATTGCACTTAAATATAGTTTCTTTACTTCTTCACCTTCATAATATTTGAATTCTGTTACATCTGTAAGCCACTTTTCATTAGGTGCATCGGCATAGAACTGTCTGTTAAGTATATTTTCTGCTGTTACCTCTGGAGTAGATTTGAAGTATTTGTATTTCTTTTTTCTGCAGACAGATTTCAAGTGAAGTATCTGCATAAGTCTACGGATTCGCTTTTTGTTGTATTTCACTTTGTATCTTCTATTAATTGTAATTGTCATCTGTCGGTAGCCTAATATACCGTTTTGTTCTTCGTATAACTGTTTTATCCACTCTATTAACTGCTCGTTAATCTGTTGATTTTTACTTGGCTCACGCTTTAACCATTTGTAATATGCACTTCGGCATATATGGAGCTTCTTACATAGCTTTTCTATGGGATAACCCTCTGTCTTATTCAGATATTGTATTGCTATGTAAGAATCCTCGTTTCTTACTCCACTTACCAATCGCCTCCTCTCAGTTCCCTCAATTTTTTTAACAAGGCTATCTCCATTTCCTTGTCTTTAATCTTTGCTTGTAGTATTTTATTTTCTTGACGGAGTCGGTCTGCTTCACTGAGCTCGTTCTCTGGCTTTGCTTTTCCTCGACGGTCACTTAAGCCTTCTACTCCTTTTGCTTCATATTTTCTTACCCAAGAGTAAATTTGCTGGTATGATACCTTGTACATTTCTTCTGTTAATCTGTAATCTTTTCCATGTTCTATACAGAATGCTACTATTTCTACTCGCTCTTCCTGTGTGCTCTTTCTTCCTTTAGTCATATAGATTTCTCCTTTGACGGAACTTCGCTCCTTAATATCTTTATGACCATTATACCACTTTATCCAGTCTCTAAGTTGGCTAGTACTATTTATTTTATGTTTTTTGCATATTTCTATTTGACTCCCTTTTCCTGATAAATATTCCTCTACTGCCTTTATCTTTTCTTCTTTACTATATCTTTTGTTCTTTTCACTTTTCTTCAGCGATTCTATACCTTGAGATTCATATTTCATTATCCATTCTCGTACTGTTTTGTTATCGACTCCTAATTTATGGGCTGTGCTGTTTATGCTTGCTTCTCCTTTTTCTATTCGCCTTATTGCTTCTGCTTTGGTTTCATAACTTATTTTTGACATAAAAATCCCCTTATCGTAGTCTTGAAAACTTTTTGTTTTTTCAAGTGTCTACTTTAAGGGGATTATATCAAATTAAGAGTGGAGGGCTTTTTAAAAAATCTAAAAAAGATTCAAAAATCACTTAAAAAATGTGCTCTCCCATTGGGTATAGGTG
>JAXJDU010000320.1:0-1730 GCA_036301785.1 Acutalibacteraceae bacterium
ATATTAAATGGTATCTGCTCGTCATACCACGGAGTTTTTACCATTCGTGGCTGGTCATCCTCTATATAGCCGATTGCACTTGGTACAATATAACCACCGCAGTCTAGTGCTCGTACCCTCAGGCTTGCATTGCCACCCACAGTAATTTCTACAGCGTCCTCTGGTATGAACTTAGGCTCGGTTGTCATAATTGTTCTGCCGGCAGAGGACTGAGGAAGCTCGTCAACAGCTCGTTCTTTTCTGCTGGTGTTTTCTATGTTTGGTATAACAAGGGTGTCCATAAATCTTTTTATAAAGGTAGATTTGCCTGTTCTTACAGGGCCAACTACACCAATGTAGATATCACCGTTAGTTCTCTGGGCAATATCCTGATAAATATTTCTCTCCTGCATTTTTATCCTCCTTTACATATTTGGTATAAACAGCATAACAGAAGAAGCAAGCTCATCATCTGATAAATCGTTTTCGCTCATAACAGCACCACAGCATACAGCGTACTCTTTGGCTATACTCCATACACTTTCTCCTTTTGTAGCGTAATAAAGGGTAAGTGCTGCTTTTTCATCCTTGTTGCGTTTATGCTCCATGTCAGCCTCGGCAGAGGTTACATATCTTACTGTGGTGTTTTTCATTACAGTGATATCAAGCTTTGTTTCTATTCTGAAATCTATAGAGTTGCTTCCATTGATTCGGTAGCTTATCGACTGCACAGTTGTGTCCACATCAACGCTCATATCAGACTCAACCTGAGAAACTGGGTATGTAAACTCTATAACCCTTTCGGAATAAAAAGGCATGTTGTCGTTATTCTTTGCTAGTATAGACATATTAAGCTTGCCCTTTATCAGCAAATTATCGTCCTCAAAAAAAGTGGTGGTGCTGCAGCTTTCGCACCATAAATCTATAACAGAAAGTATATTATCACAGCCAGCTTCAACGGTTGCCTTTGTAATACAGCTTTCGCTGTATATTTTTTCTATATTGCTAAGCTGTGCCTGACTGTATACAAGGTTTAAGTCGTAATCGGTTGAATAAGCGTCTATAACAGGCTCTAGCTCCTGTGTGCTATAGCCAAGGGCAGTAGCAGATAGCTTAATCTCAAAGCTTACAGCCTTGTTTGCTTCTGAATAATCAGATTTTACATTAACGCTGTGGTTGACAAGCTCTATATTAGTTATACATAGGGAGTTTTCGTCTACACCGTCAGCGTCTAAAATTTCGCTGAAAGGCATGGTGTAGTCGAAAATTTTTGTTTCACCAGTGTTAAGGTCGGCAAGGTATAAAACTCTTATGTTTACATCACCCTTTACCATAACCTTGTTGCTAATCGCTTTACATTCACCCTTTATTATGGTTGCGTCGCTTTTTAATATGGCTTCAATAGCAGAGGTATCACTGCCAAGTGTAACGGTGTCAGATATAATAAACTGCTGCTGTGCCATACCCTCAAGTACAGCCAGCTTGCTTTTGTTACCTTTTACCTGTACACTGTCGTCATCAATACCTATAGGGAATTCCTTTTCAGACTTACAGATAACCTTTGCACATACCGAAAAAGCACCGTGAATATCAAGCCTGCGTGGACTTAATGCACGACAGTTGATATATTCTGTTTTTACCTTAGCTGTCACAACGGCGTTTTGTGGGCTTTGCTTCATATTAAAAGAGGCAGAAAACGGAATGTTGTGGTCGCTGCAGCGTACAGATTTTTTGATAGAGTCTATATATAG
>JAXJDU010000321.1:0-3581 GCA_036301785.1 Acutalibacteraceae bacterium
GGTAGCTATGACTTCAGAATTGACTCATTCGGTACACTGTTTGGTAACGGTACAGAGTTCACAAATACAGTTAACACAGAATTCAATTCAGAATGGAAGGCAGCTGCTACACTTAAGGTAACAGAAAAGCAGAAGTTTACATTCATCTTTGACACCAACACCAATAAGGTTAAGGTGTTTAATGCACCAATCGATACAACAAAGGTAAAGGTTGCATTTGATGATATCGACGCTCTTGTTCTTACAAGTGCAGACGGTGTAACATTCAGTGGTACAATAGCTCTTAAGGCTGGCACATACACATTCAGAATGGATGAGTTTGGTACACCTATGGGTGGTAAGTATGCATTCACTGATACTTCAAACAATATGGTTTACAATGCTACTTATGCTTCAGCAACAACAATGACAGCAACAGGTGGCGAGTACACATTCACTTACAATGTGAAAACAGATGCACTAAAGGTTACTATGGAGTAAGCTTTAAAATTTAAGTTATTATTATTTTCTGTTAATTACAGCAGCTTAAAATATATTGAGAATATAAAGCTGAAACGATTGTAAATAATAGTTAATTCAGAACGGGATATTTCGCTTTTATGTGAGATATCCCGTTTTTGTATTATGCTGATTCTGTGTAAAAAAATTCCACCCTGCCAATTGGAAGGGTGGATACAATTAAATGTTTTTGTTGATTTGTAGGTCTGCTTTATACTGAACTCAGTTAAAAAGCGTACAAGAATTTGCAAGCAGATTTTGTGCCAAATGAATACTATCCCACAGCAAGGCTGTTGCCTTTAATTTACGATTTATGATTTAATCTATGCAAATACTTAGTTATTGTCATTTACAAACAATAAAATCGTGTTGTTAATACTATTTTAATTTATAGTGTTAATTTTTCACGAAAAACCTTTGACAATCAATCATATATGCGTTATCATACTTATTGGCGAATATAATAAAAATTTATAATTTTTCGTTGTTTTTTTGTTGTCAGTGTAGCGATACAAAAAGAAAAGACCCGACTAATCGGGTCTTTGCATCACACACTGTGATAGCTGTTAAAAAACAGCGAGTTGAGTAAACTTTTATTTGAACTCATAGTGTAATCTCATAAGTTTTTGAGATATCTATACTATAACGCATTATTTTTATTTTGTCAATAGAAAGGGTTGATTTTTTTGGAAAATTATTATGTAGGTCTTGATATAGGCACTGACTCTATAGGCTGGGCAGTAACGCACGAAAGCTATCAGCTTGTCAGATTCAAGGGTAACGCAATGTGGGGTGTGCGACTTTTTGACGAAAGCGAAACAGCACAGGAGCGTAGAAGCTTCAGAGCTTCACGCAGAAGAACCTTCAGACGACACGAAAGAATAGAATGGTTGCAAATGCTTTTCGACTCTGAAATAGCTAAAAAGGATATAGCGTTTTTTCAAAGATTAAAGGAAAGCAATCTCTATTATGAGGATAAAACCACAGCTGTACCATATGCAGTTTTTGCTGATGATGATTACACCGATGTGCAGTTTCATGAGGATTACAAAACTATATTCCACCTGAGAAAGGAGCTTATAGAGAATAAGGCTCCACACGATGTAAGGCTTGTTTATCTTGCTTTGCACCATATTATAAAAAACAGAGGTCATTTTTTATTTGACAATCTGGGTGATGATTTTAACTCTGTGCAATCATTCGACAAGCTTTTATATGCTCTGTCTGGTTTTTTAAGTGAAGAATATGAGCTTGAGCTGGAATGTGCCGACACTGAAAAGGCTGGTGATATTCTTAAAAGCAAAGCACTTAACAAAACTGCTAAATCATCACAGCTGGCAACGCTTTGTGGCATTACAGCAAAACAGAATGTACAGCAAATGTCGATTATAAAGCTTATATGTGGTCAGAAGGTAAAGCTTTCTGATATTTACAACGATAAAGCTCTTGACGAGGACGAAAACTCCAAAATAGATTTCAGCAGTGGCTTTGATGATAATGAGGACGCATACCGTACACTGCTTACCGACAGATACGAGCTTATCGAAAAGGCTAAAGCAATTTATGACTGGGCTCTGCTTGCTGATATTCTTAAAAATGAACGCTATATTTCAGTAGCTAAGGTAAAATCATACGAGGAGCATCAGACAGACCTTAAAACGCTTAAAGAATTTGTAAAAACACACTGTAAGAGTAAATATTCCAGAATTTTCAGAGAAAGCAAAAAGAGCTTGAACAACTACACAGCATATAGTGGAAAATACAAGGAAAACGGTAAAAATGGCGTGCTACAGCAAAAGGCTACACAGGAGGATTTTTGTAAATTCCTGAAAACCGAGCTGAAATCCTGCATTACTGATGAACCTGAATACGCAGAAATGTTCTTGAAAATAGACAACGGAACATTTATGCCGAAGCAGATTATAAAGGATAATGGTGTAATACCAATGCAATTACATCGTGACGAGCTGAAGCAGATACTCAATAACGCCTGCGAGTATCTTGAATTTCTTAACGAAGCTGACACAGATGGTATAACTGTTAAAGAGAAGATAATGAAAATCTTTGAATACAGAATACCTTACTATGTTGGTCCACTTAACACTCACAGTGATAAATCATGGCTTGTAAGAAGCAATGAAAAAATCTACCCTTGGAATTTCAGCAGGGTAGTAGATATTGAACAATCAGCAGAGGCGTTTATACAAAACCTGACAAGTAAATGTACATATCTGCCAACCAAGGATGTAATACCTAAAAATTCCATACTGTACTCACGCTTTACTGTGCTTAACGAGCTTAACAACCTGTGTGTAAATGGCGAGAAAATTGATGTAGCATTAAAGCAAAGTATTTTCAACTCACTGTTTCTGGTAAGAAAACGAGTTACACGAAAAGCTGTAAGAGAGCATATAGCTTCACTGACAAACGAAAAGAAGATTGAGCTGACCGGAATTGACGGTGATTTTAAATCTAATATGCGTTCATATATAGAGCTTAAGCCGTTTGGTCTTACAGAGGAAGAAATGGAATCTGTTATCTCTGCAATTACAATCTTCGGTGATGATAAAAAGCTTTTACGCAAGCGTTTAAGAAATCAGCTGGGTAGCCGTATAGATGACGAGGCTATACGCAAAATCAGCCGACTTAAATACAGCGACTGGGGTGCACTTTCAAGAGAGCTGTTAACAGAAATATATGATTTTTCTACAGATACAGGCGAGATAACAGACAACATAATAAATACCCTATGGAATACCAACGACAACCTTATGGTTTTGCTTGGTTCAAAATATAATTTTGGCAAAGCTATCGAGCAGGCTGTGCTGGGCAGTAAAAAACAGGGTACGCTTAAAGAAATGGTAGAAGACCTGTATGTTTCTCCTAAGCTAAAACGCCCTATATATCAATCGCTGAAAATTGTTGAAGAAATAACTAAGATTATGGGTTGTGCTCCTGCTAAAATCTTTGTTGAAACAACTCGTCGTGATGAGAAAAAGGGTGATGCTGGCAGAAAGGCTTCTCGCAAAGCAAAGCTACTTGAGCTTTATAGCAAATGCAAAAAGGAGTGTGAAGAATTATAC
>JAXJDU010000322.1:0-1893 GCA_036301785.1 Acutalibacteraceae bacterium
CTGCTTGGCGATTTGAGAAGCTCCTTTGGCACACATCATAAAGAGGATTTTGCGTACTTAAAAGGCAGAGTGCTGATTATTGAGCCTGACGACGACAAAACATTTACAGACGATATCAAAGAAGCTTTAATTAACATTATGACAAAGCCTAAGGTTGTGCGTGATTTAAAGGGTGGTCACCTTGCGATTATGTTAAGCCCTGATGAAATTTTAGGGATAATTGATGAGTTTATTAGTTCACAACAGTTATGATGTATCCAATCAGACACCGAAAAAATAGGGTTGTGTTGCAGGCTGAATGATACACGGGATTAAAGAAGATTGATTATTCTTGCTTTCACGCAAGCTTTTTAAAAATAATGCCACTGAAAATCAAATAATCTCCATCGTCCCTCTTTTTCAGCTTAATCATCTCTTTTGATAATCTTCCAAACCCTTGTATAATCGCAAGGTCTTCACCCACTACTTTAAGACAGCTATTAAGCTTTATATTCAGAGCTGTTATCTCCAGTATTAACACATCTTTATCTACCTTAAGCTTATATTTGCATTTCAGATCCTTAAAATTATCATTCATAACCCTGTAATTGCCACAAGCCATTCTGAAGCTACTCGGAATATCCGTATCTTCATATTTACATCCGATAATACCCTTTGTTTTATGGTATTTACTGATTTGTTCAAAAAGCATAATATCTTCACCCAAATAAGTAGCAGGCTTTAAACGCATACTCTGAATTGAGCGTTTAAACACAGGGGTTTTATGTATCGCTCTTACAGGCTTACACTGAAAATATCCATCTTTACAAAGGCATAGCTTAATCGGAATTTTAGATACTTTGGTAACCAATTCGTTTTTATTATTTTGTTTGATATCCATTACACCAAGGGCTGTTGCATATTTGCCAGTAAATTCCTCATTGCAACACTCCAGATAATTCTGTTCAGCTTTGGCTTCCTCTACAGTAATTCCTTTCTCTTTAAGATAATCTACCAAGACAGTCATACCTGCATTTGCATACATTCCTACGGCACTCTGACTATTTGTCATTACTACGATACCAACATCCAGCTCAGGAATATAGTTAAACATAGAATGATGACAAGTGGTATTTCCACCATGACCAAGCACCTTACCCACATGTTCTCCTATATCATACTGCTTATGTATAAGACCGAAGCCCACATTATAAACTTCCTCATCAACAGGGTCATCCAACTTTAATGTTTCCATTAATTCCAGTGTCTCCCTTTTGAGCAAAGCAGTATCTTTCTTTAAAAACATTTGTCCAAGCTTTATAAAATCTGTAAGCGACATATAGGTGTTTGAGCCTGCTGGTAGCATAGTTGACAAGCTGTCCTCTACTGCTTTTCCTTTTTTATCATAACATAAAGAAGCTGTAGAGGTATATGGAAGTCTGTCTTCTTCATTTAAAAAGAAATGCACCTGAATATCTAGTGGCTTTGCAATCTCTTGCTGTACATATTCTGTGTAGGATAATCCCGAAACACGCTCAATAATAATACCAAGCACTGTATAGCCTACATTGGAGTAAGAAAACATTTTACCAGGCATTGTTGTCAGATAAGTCTCTTTCAATTCTGAAATTACCTCGTGGTAATCTCTTGTTTTGTCTAATATCAAAGCAAACAAATCAGATATCAAACCTGACCTGTGCATTAACAGTTTTTCAATGGTTATCTTGTCGTATTCAAAATTTGATTTTATCTCAAATTCAGGAATATGCTTTTTGATGTCATCATCTAAAGAAAGCTTTCCTTCCTCCATAAGCTTTAAGATACCCAGTGCTGTTATAACCTTTGTATTTGAGCCTATCATATACAGACTGTTATTATCACTTTTGATTCCTTGTTCCCTATTCGCAAAACCAA
>JAXJDU010000323.1:0-17981 GCA_036301785.1 Acutalibacteraceae bacterium
GACCTACTGCTTAGAAGGCAGTTGCTCTATCCAGCTGAGCTACTGGCGCATGTACATCGTCTTGATGTAGTTGGAGCGGATGATGGGAATCGAACCCACACGATCAGCTTGGAAGGCTGAAGTTCTACCACTAAACTACATCCGCATATTTATTATTTAATGCGTACATCCTTAGGCGACGATAGTTATTATATCAAAGCATATCTGTTTTGTCAACACTTTTTCTGAACTTTTTAAAAATATTTTTTAACATCTGAAAACACACCATAAGCGTGCAAGGTCAGCCCGTTCTTAAGCCGACCTTACACTCTTCTTTTTCACGCTATATGCTTTCAGAAAATTTATCTCTGCTCAGGTATAAAACAGCATTAACGCCACTTACCCCTTGCCGATAAACCAAATATACACTTTTACAGATCTAAGCCCTGACCCTTATAGAACATGAATCTATCCATGAAGTCACCCTGTGGTCCATCTGTTTCAGCTGTTTTTTCTTCTTTGACTGCTGGCTCTGACTTAACTACGCTTTCAACAGAAGCTACCCCTGGCTGAGCTACAGGTGCTATATTCTGCACTGTAAGATTTTGTAAAAGAGCAGAAACATCAACCCCTGCTGCTGGTACAGGCTTATCTTCCACCTTGACACTGTCAACAATATCCTCAAACATTCTTTTGTTAAGCATAAAGCTTGCAGTATTAAGATATTCGCCTACAGAAACGCCTTCTTCCTGAGCATTAGCAACTATAAATTGCTTAGCAAGCATAAAAACAGCTGTAACCAATTTATTCAGCATGTCAAAATTAAAGCCCTCTGTAATCTCTGACATCTGCTGATATGATACGCTACGCTCAATATAAATGTTTTTGTCTAATCGGCTTTTCAGATAATCCTCTCTGTCATCCTCATCTGGCAACTCAGCCATACATACCGTCATAGTTCTTTTCAGAGCAGAAGGTATCTCTGCCAGGTCTTCGGCTGTTGCTACAACTATAGTTTTAGTTTTTGAATCATTCGCTATCATCTCCAGCTTACGGTCAAGTGCAGCACATACCAATTTTGATGACACCATATTGCTTATATCCTCAAGAAAAATATAACAGCCCTTTGCACTTTCTGATACCGACGCTTCCAGCACATCATTGAAAAACGATTTTATATTTTCGCAGGTTTCGCTGTCGCTTTCACCTATCAGATGGTCTGCTCTCATTCGCACATAGGAATACCCATTGTCAACCATTTCTCTGCCAAAGGCACGGGCAAGAGTCCTCTTACCGTTGCCTGCTTTGCCACATAGCAGAAAATTATGAGAGGTATCAACAGTAAAGATAGCGTCCAGATGCTCATCAGGCACGCACGCAGAAAAAATAGTTTTGCAATATGTACATCCCACTAAATCATCAAAGCATATTTTAGGTGGGATTTTGCTGTATTTATTTCTCCAGTCCACCATACATATCACCACTTATTACTCACTGATAGTCTTTATAAACTTATCTTCCCACTCGTCAAGCTCTTTGATGATATCATCCTTAGGAGTTGGCAGGCAGTTGTCCTGTGCTTCTTCAAACATTGCTCTCTTCAGTCTGTATTCCTGAGATTTGATTCCTTCAAGAGCACTGTCCTCATCTCCGTATATAGCCATAAGATCCTTCATCATCATATTTTTAATTCTGGATACTAAACGCTGTATATCACGGTAGTTGTACATTTCGGTAGCCTTTGCCATATCCTCAAATGTAAAGCCATCCTCAAGTGCTACCATATCTTTCAGCTGGCTTTCGAATGAATACATTCTTGCCTCTGTATCAGGGAATGGTACTCGGATTATCTCAACTCTGTCGAGCATAGCATTATCAACCTGACTTGGATAGTTGGTTGCACCAAGGAAGATAATAGGTGCATCTGAATTATTTATTTTGTTATAGCCGGTCAGGAACGCAGTTGTTATTGACGCTGCATATTCTGGCAAGTGTGGCTGTGATCTGTTTTTACAAACGCCATCAACCTCGTCTATAAACAGAATACATGGGGCATTCTTTACAGCCTCGTCAAAAAATCTTGTTATAATTTTTTCTGCCTCACCAACAAAACGGCTTAAAATATCAGAGCCTACAAGTGACATAAACTTATAATCATTATCCATAAGCTCATGTGCAAAGGCTTCGATAATATATGTTTTACCACAACCTGGAGGACCAATAAAGAAATATGAATGCAGCTTTTTAATCTCTAAATATTCTCTCAGCGAATCAAGTCTGGAATCTGATATACATTCCTTCAGTCGCTCTTTAAGCTCACTCATACCTGATACATCATCAAATGAATGCTTTGGTGCTTCTTTAAACCATTTCTGCACTGCGTCATCCAATGGGTCTTTCTTCTGACCATCGCCTGCAGAAGAGCTGCCACCCGGTGCTCCTGTTTTGTTTACATTTTCAAGCTTTTCTGCACTTGCTTTATTCTCTGCCTTTCCAGCTGCAGCTCTGCTGGCTGCATTCTCCTGAAGCTGCTTATATCTTGCCGGGTCTATAACACGAACTATATTTTTAATTCTCTGATTAAGCTCGTGCACCTTTCTCTGGTGATAGCGTTGCTCTTCACCTATACTCATCTGTGCCATTTCAGAATGTAGCATTGCAGCCTTCTGCAGATACAAGCACTCCTCTTTAGATGGCTGAAACTCATTAAATTCATATATAGCATCTGCTTTATCCATATAGTCACGGCAAAGGTTTTCTTTTGCCCCTAACTGATCTAAATAATCACTTTTCAAATTTCTTCCTCCTTCTAATCCTCAAAGAAACCCTCTAAATACATATTAATCTGATCAAGCTCTTCATTAACATCTATCGGCACATCGTCAGCCTCAGATTTCGAAGACTTTACTTTATCAGGCTGTTTATATGGCTGTAGATTCCCGCTGCGTGGAATACTCTTTGCTTTATATTCTTCTGCGTTACCTTGTGCAGCTATGTCAGTACGCATTGCAGGCACAGCTGGTTTTTGTATTGGCTTTACATCAATCTTCTCACCAGCCGACAGCTTATTCAACTGTTTAAAGGTTGTATCAAGCTCATTAAATGTACTGTTAAGCTCATTTAAGCTATGTATCTGATAAAGCCTGTCAACACCGTCATCTATCATGCCTATAAGATAATACAGAGTTTTTATTCTCTGCTCACATTCCTTGCTTCTTCTGTTGTTTTCTGCAAGGTATCTTGCTCGGCTGACCTCTTTTTCCAGCATAACATTGCACTTTCTTCGCAGCGTAATAAAGTTTGTGTGACACTGTGCAAGCTGTTCCTGACTTACCTGAGGGTTATTTTTATTTTTATTAAACATCAGTCCATCATACTTTCTGCCCACTCGTTGCAGACATCGTCAATGTCCTCCATAGTCAGCTCACCATCTAACTGGGCAACATCCTCGTTATACACAACTGTTGCAACCTCCTGTGCTTCTGACAATGACATTTTAATTCCGTCCTGATCTCTCATACACTCTTCAACTGTTCTGCCCTTGATAAGATTTTCAACAACATCGTCACCAACAAGAGCGTCAATAGGGTCAAGAAAATGCTTGTCTAATCTTTCCTGTTCGTTTTCTTTTAAGTCGTTCATTCTGCTTACTCTGTACTTCAGCAAAAAGTCCTTAACCTTATCAGATTTAACAGATATACCATTCATAAGCTTAAAGGTTGCACTCATGCCATTCATAGCTTTACAAAGCTCACGGTGGTTTGCAATTTCCACCAGACGCTCCTGTGCGTCCTCGATCAGATAGATTGAGTAATAAGCATTCTTCAGTATTGAAACAGACCTTTTGTCATCTCTGCCTGTTTCACGCTTACGCTGGATAGCTCTTTTCTCACGCTCTATAATTACATTATATTTACGCTTTAAGCCTCTTAAACGCACACCAACCTCAAACACCTTGTCATTAAATGCTCTGTCATCGGCCAGCTCAGCACGAGATTGCTTAAGCTCTTTTTCTTCTTTAGTTTCTTTCTTAAAAAAAGGTATATTCATAACACATTCTCTCCTTTTCAGTTATATAAGCATCAGTATTCATTTGACAACAGCTGCTGCTCTTGCTCCAGCTCCTGTTCATGCTTAAGCTTTTCTCTTTCGTTAAGAATTCTCATACCCTCTTCACGCTCACGGTTTTTCAGCTCTATTTCACGCTTCATTGCCTCATAATCAAGAGTTTTGCGTATCATGCTATCGATAACCTTAGGGTCAGAGAAAATCTGGTCCACAGAGTCAAACAATCTCTGGTTAAGATCATCAAGGCGTCTGCTCTCCTCTTCTATTTGTCTTAAACGGGCAACATGCTCATCGTTGTACTTTTTAAGCTCCTCAAGGGTTAAATCGTCTATTTTGCTGTCGCTGTCATTAAGTGATGTGGTTGCTGATAAAATAGAACTACGAGTTGAGTTAACATCGTTTTGTGCGATAGCAATATCCTGCTGCAGCTGCTTAAGCTCCTTAAAAAGATTAGAAACCTGACCCATTTTAGACACAAGCATAAAGGCTTCAGGGTCGCTTGAGTTTATATTGCTTTCGCCTATTCTTTTTATTTTTTCAACTACCATCGGCTTCATTGCGATTTCTTTATCAAGCTCCTCAAGCAGCATATCATAGTTATGCTTATGATTATCATAATCCTTTGTTTTTAAAGCTATGCTCTTTTCCAGAGTATCAATATGCATAGAAAGCTTAGCAATTGCCTTATATTGCTCTATACGACTTAATCGTTTTTGCATAATTTCTTCAGCATGGTCCATATCAGTAGATTTTATCTCGCCATATCCATTTACCACACCATAACGCAAGCCTTCAATAAATCTGTCAGCTGTGTCTTTGTTGCCTGTTTTAAGTGCTTTATCAAAATGCTGCACCATATACAGCATTACATTATCTATCTCTTCTGTGTCAAGCCTTGTAAGCTTTATAACAGATTCCTTTTCAAGAATACCCAGCATAATCGCAAAATTTCTTTTATATCTTGCAAAATCGGATACAGAAATTCTATCTTCTGGTACTTTTTTCTGTATCTCATCAAACCTGATACCCTTCATCTCTGTTTTTAAATTTTCCAGTCTGCCTCTGGTATTAGATACCACTACTGGTGCCTCTACCTTCTTTTCTTCTGTTACTGATTTTTTCTTACCAAAAATATCTTTAAGAGCCATAAAAAATCTCCTCCCGTACATACATTGTTTTTTAGTGGCTACTGGTTATATAACCCCTCAAACTACTGTAGTTTAATATAGCTAAAATTATATCATGATATATATTTTTTTACAACACAATTCCAGCAATGTTGTTTTATATCAGCTGAATCTTGTCTGTTGATATGTACTTAGACTTTTCACCGACTAAAAATCGTACTGTAAGCTCGTCATCCAAAGTAACACCTACATCAGCAATCTTCTCGATATTCTCTGTATTCAGCTTAACAGAAAAAATTCTTTTCTCCTGATTATTATTTACAAAAAGCTTAAAAACAACTGTTCTGGTTTTAACTTCTATCGGCTCAAAGGCTTTATCGCACCATACAATACTGTCATATGCAAGTGAATCAGCATTGGCAATTACAGTTTCTGCTTCACCGTCAAGATTTATTTTTCTGTTTTCAAGTGTGTAATCATAGGTAATAATACCAACCGAAATACCCGAAAGCTTATTTTTCAGAAAATCCTGTCCCAGCTTTTTCATTTGCTTAAGGTCTTCATCTGAAGACTGAACAGACTGGATAACAGGGAAGCCACAAAGCGAGCATTTTGCTACACCTGCATCTAATTCCTTATTACAAGCTACACATTTCATATTACGCAACCTCCATTTTCTATGCTATTTAAAACTATCTGGTAACTTCTCTGGTACCCTTTCAGCTTTTGCTCTACATCACCTATTTCATCTCTGAAATATTTTTTCATCTCATTCAGACTTACTCTTGCATCTGCTTTTGACAAGCTTTCAAGGCCAGTTTCTTTCTCCAGCATACTCATAGCGTTTTTCATTCTGTTTATGCCTTCTGTACAGCTCTTGATTTTATCAGTATAGTTAGTAGCCTCTACCGATTTAAACCAGTTTTCAAGCTGTGTCAATTCGCTTTGTGCCTGATTTGCCTGCTCTATTATAGCCGTGCGTTCACTCTGACGCTCGTTGATTTGCTGTTCCAATGTTGCAAGCTCGGCATTTTTCTGGCTTATCTGATTTTCACAGCTCCAGATTGTATCCTGCTTAAGCTTCTTCTTGCTCTCTAATTCTTCAGACAGCTCTTCAAAGCTTTTTGTCAGCTCAGTAATTTCGTTGTTGATTCGGTTACATTCTTCTTTGCGATCAATAAGCTCCTGATTTTTTGTTGCCTGCATATTTCTTAATGCGTTCAAATCTTTTACCTTAATCTCTTTTTCAAGTGTGCTTATGTCGGCAATCAATCTTTTACGCTCGTCGTCAAGCTGATTTATTTCATTCTGCACGCTTGTATATTTTTCTTCCAGAGCAGTAATAGTATCTTGTATCTTCGCTATTTCTACCTCTATGCTTGCAATCTCATCTCTTTTATTATTTTCCTGTTGCTGTAAAGCTGTGTACTGCTCCTCAAGCTGGCCATACGCAAGCACCATTCCCTGATAGCTATTCTGTGCAGACTCAATATCAGCCTCAACCTGTGCAATATCATTTTGCATTGCAGGAATCTGTGTATCTGTATAATCTGACAATGTTGCTGTAAGCTGTGTATGCTCATCTCCAAGTGCTGTATGCTCTTGCTTTACAGTGTCCAGCTCTGCTATCAAAGCCTGATGTTTCTCGTTTAAACCAGAAAGAAGATTATTTATATCTGCTATTTCTATCTCGGTTTTTGCAATCTCAGCCTGCTTATCTGCCTGTTGCTGCTGTAAAGCTGTGTATTCATCTGTCAGGCTGCTGCACTCATCTGCTTTTTCCTGATAGCTACTCTGCACTACAGATATGTCTGCCTTAAGCTGCTCAACTTCCCTTTGCTTTTCAGGAATCTGTATATCTGTATAATCCGACAAGGCTGCTGTAAGCTGTGTATGCTCATCTTCAAGTGCTGTATGCTCTTGCTTTGCATTATCTAACTCTGCTGTCAATAACTGATGTTTCTCATTCAAATCAGACAAAGCATTATTTATATCTGCTATTTCTATCTCAGTTTTTGCAACCTCAGCCTGCTTATCTGCCTGCTGTTGCTGTAAAGCTGTGTATTCATCTGTAAGGCTGTTACATTCGCTTACCTTTTCCTGATAGCTACTCTGTACTACAGCTATATCTGCCTTAAGCTGTTCAATTTCCCTTTGCTTTTCAGGAATCTGTGTATCTGTATACCCAGCAAGAATCTCCTGTAATTTAGATATCTCATTTTCTACAGTCACACATTCCTGTGTAGACTCATCTGTCTGCGACATTATCAGTGCATACTGCTCCTTCAGCTCACTTAAACGCTTTTCTGTATCAGCCAGCTGTTGCTGTGCATTTTCCTTTATATCAGCCTGCTTAGCTTTGTCAGCCTCCAGCTGTGCATACTGCTGTGTAAGGCTGTCAAGCTCGGACTGCCTGCTGTTATATTCAGCCTTTACAGCCTCAAGCTTATTAAGCAAATCATTGTAGTTTGCTTTAACCTCTTCAATTTTTATATTGCTGTACTCAGCAATCTCACCGTCAAGCTGTGAGCATTTCTCGACAATCGCAACATTTTCACTTTGCAGCTTCTTTAATTCTGACAGCTTAGCTTCAAGCTCCTTCTCCTTTTGCTCGCTATCCTTAATTATACCCTCATACTTTTCTATATCAGCCGATGTTTTTTCTATATCCACACACACATCAGCAAATCTTTTAGCCTTATCCTCTAATCGGCTTATACTTGCCTGATTATCTCGGTTTATTCTTAAAACCATTCTGCTAAGCCATATCAGCCTGGTAACAAGCTCGCCTGTATTGCCTATAGAGCACTCAGCTACAGCCTTTCCACTTTCGCTTCTTACATCCTCGCATATATCGTGAAACAATTCAAAAACATTAAGTACAGTTATATTATCTGCTTTACAGCTTGAAAGGTTTCTCATACTGTTTTCTGTTCTTCTGAAATTCACTGCAAATCACCCCCAAAGACTACCGTAATCTTAAACAGCTCGTTAAGTCTTGTAAGCTCAATAGTATGCTCTTCGTCCAAGGTATCCTTAATCGGGTCATAGTCTCGTATATGCACACTGATAATACCAGAGTTATCCATAGAAAAGCCTATAAGTGCAATGCAATACTGCCCTTTTATTATATTTCTTAGTTTGTTGACAAATTCATCCTTAGGAATAGCAACAAATGCAGTTTTGTCATCTGGGCCAAAATTAACTATGAATTCATCAAAGCTTCTGCTTAGTGAGCGTATCATAAATTTGTTGCCATCTGTACCCATAGGGTAATAAACACGGCCAAACTCTATATCCTGCTTATAATTAATTGCGTATATAAGTGCTACGGAGCCTGTTGAAATATCATACGACTTAACACCTATAGAGTATGGTGCTGTGTTGCGTATTCCGATAATTCCATTTGCAAGCAAGGCTGTACCAAGCGAAACTGCTCTTTCGCAGTCTGCACGATTTGTAATAATATCTCTTACTCGTAAATCTATACTGCTTATTTCAAATTTATCTTCAATCTGCTTTTTTACAAGATAAAGATTACCAAAGCCACCTACAAGTGCGATTTTAAAATCATCACACTCTCTGTTCATCCAGTTTATGCCGTTATCCGACATAAATGTAATCATCTCCTGAAGCTTCTCATCAAGTACATCTCTTATAGTTTCATTGTATACCTCAAGCAGCAAGCCATAGCTTATATCTATATCATCACCCTTATAATCAAGAGAAGTGAAAATCTGACTTTCAAGCTCGTACATATCCTGGTCATATTCTTCGAATATATCCTTGATAAGCTCTGTACGGTTTTGCAGCTCAGTTTCAAGCTGGTCTACTACTTTGTAAAATTTGGTATCAAAAACCAGCTCTTCGCCTTCAAGGCAACCACTGCGTATTATCGCCTTTTCTACAATAGTTTCCATATATACAACGCCAGCCTTGCCTATTTTACCCTCTTCGTTTTCACCGGCACCTGTACGGTTTAAAACCTTTATTTCAACACTGTTGTCACCGTCACTTTTATCGCAGGCAGCTACATTGGTAAGTGTAATATCAAGAGTACCTCCACCGTAGTCCACCAGAAGAATATTGCCATGAAAGTCAACGCCTCTGTTTGTTTTATAATTGTGTGCAAAAAACGCACTTGCTGCTGCCGGCTCACTTACAACCCGGGCATTCTCAACAAAGTCCATTTCCTGAAAAATATTTCTTACAATACTTCTGCCGTCAACTGTTTTAAAATCCTCATTCCAGATTTCAGGCACACCAATATATATATTACCAATCTTATCCTCACCAATATCATCCAGCATTTTTCTCAGCAAATCCTTAAGAAAAATACCTGATATTTTTTCTGGTGTGTTTTCGTCGTCAAAGCCTCTGTTTACCAGACGCTCACTGCCCTTCTGGTCTGTAAGAAGCATTTTAAAGGCTTTAAAGATTTTTACACCCTTTCTACCTGTCTGACTTTTTGCACCCTTACCGAATTCGTAACGCTTAAATTTTTCATCATACGAAACAACCGACGGTATATATGGGTTACCCTGGTCTAACGCCAATGTTTCTACCGTCTGGGTGTTGGTATTATACATTGACACTAATGTATATGTACTTCCAAAATCTATTCCTAAATTAATCATATATTTGTAGCACCTCTTCAAACTCTTCTTCTACCGATATTTCACGAGGCTTTGCAGCCTCTCTATAGTTATTATTAACCTCTGACACAATAGGTATAACCTCTCTGCTTTGCATTTCTTCTGCTTCGCTCATAATATCATTAAACTTATCAGAGCTGAAAGAAATATCCTGCAGCAGACTATTCGAGTTAACAATATTTTCTTTTGCTTTTCTCAGCATTGCTTCCACATTGTTGTTTATATTCTGCAAATCTCCGTTAAAATTCATTTCTAGTGTAGTTTCTGTAGCCTGAATAGCAGCCTTCAGCTTTTCTGTCCAGCTGCTCTTCTGTGCTCTTACAACCTTCTTAGCCTCTATCGCTTTGTGCAGATTACCTGCACTCTCTTTTTTAGCAACAAGCTCACGCACTTCTGATGTAACAGTACCACCATAGCTTATTTCCTGCTCTCTTTTTACTGCAGCAGGGTTAAGAATTTCAAACTCTCTTACAGCCTCAATCGCTTTTTTACGCTCTGTTTCAAGCTTAGCTATCTGTCTGTCTAAAACTCCGATTTCTCCCTGCATTGTGTAAAGAGATACCGAAGATTGCAGTATGCTCATATGCATCTCATAGCAGCAATCGCTGACATTATTTCTGGAATCAGCTTCCTCCGAGAATTCCTCGCACTCCTCACTGGTTATAGAGCATATTCTTTGCACTGCATAGTTTACAGCTCTTAATGATTTTTCCAGAGTCTGTATATCAACACTCATATGCTGGTCAGAGGTTGCCTCATAAGCAAAATCAACAAACCTTTCTATATAGCTTAAAGAGCAATAATCGTCATAAATTATAACACTTGGCTTTTGTAGCTTTTTTATAGTCTGCAAAAGCTGTTCACTAAGCTCCTGCTTCATATAATAATCCTTTACCTTTTGTTGTACTCTGCTGTATACCTGCTGAAGCTTTGTGATTTTAGAATTATTGTCAACAATAGGCACCCTTACCCTATCAAGCTTGTAGCCATTCGAGAAAAACCACGCTTTCAATGACTCTCTTCCCTCGTTGCTGTTCTTTATGGTATTTATACATTCGGTAATTTTGCTGAATAACAGCTTATCGCATAAGCTTCCTTCTATATTAAAAAATACTCTTCTGTCTTGTTCGTTAAACAGCTTGCCTGCATATTCTCTGAACGCCTGAGAATTATGCCAGAAATATATCAGGTCAACATAGTCATCAATCATGTCAAAGCTTTTTGAAAAACAAGTTTCGTTTCTTATAAAATGGCGATACACAATATTGTATACATTTTCTCTTGTTACCGTATTAAGAAAAACCATTCTTGTGTCGAACTCGTTTTTAAGCTCGTCATAAATATACATATTTTTCTTTTTATTAAAAATTCTGTCTATCTCCGGGAACAATCCACTACGGAATATTCCCTTTTCATCCTTGATATAATCTAAGCTTCCTTCAACATTAACAGGTGCATGAATTAAAATAAGGTGACGATTACCCGACTTATGATTTTTATCAGATAAATCCTTCAGTTTTTTTGTTATCCCCTCTACATCTGCAAACTCTTTAAAGGTTTCTATAGGAACAAAAAACGCCACATGGTCGTGTTCGTTCATAATTGTAATCATTCTGTCCAGACAATCCTCAAAATTGTTTTTGCCATTGATAGTTTTTTTACCTGCAAACTCCTCTGGTGTTCTGGCAGACCTTTGAAAAATCTTTATACGATCAAACAGGGCGTTTTTCTTTTCTGACATACTGAAAAAATCCTGATTAACCATAGACAGCTCATAGCTGCCATCATCACCAGAAATAAAAAACGCAGTCTTGTACCCTTGTCGTATAAGCTCGCAATACATATATTGGTGCAGTGTAAGCCTTACAGCAGAATCGGTATAGTAGTAATCTTTGCCGTTTGCAAACACAAAATGAAACAAGCCTTTCTCTGCATCAAAAAGCTCCATAAAATCACCTCTTTAATCAGCCTTATAAAATAATTAACATCATTGTACCAAACACACAGATAAAATTCAATATTATCACAAAATTTATAACTTATCCCAAAGTGCAAAATAAGGCAACAATAACTGTTGCCTTAAATCAGATAATTAATGTGATGCTATTCTCATATTTCGCCAGGTATTCACCCTGTAGCTTTCAGCATATTTATTTTGTTCAGTTGTTACAGCAGTAGAATCAGCTCTTACACCTATTGTGATGTTATCACCTGCTGCAATTGCAACTACATTTCTCCAATATTCTGTGCCGTTAAATTTATTTTTAATCGTTGCAAAGCCACCTGTTGTAACAACTGTGCCGTCACTTTTCAAGCCTACTGTATGATTACTGCCCGCAGCTATTGCAACTATGTTTTTCCACAAGCCTACATTGCACTTATCGTTTTTTCTGCAACCAACAGCAACAACTGTACCGTCTGCCCTTAAACCTACCGTATGCTTTTCTCCAGCTGCAACGGCTATTATATTTTTCCACTTTTTAACATTACATTGATTGTTTGTGTTATCTCCCACAGCAACAACTGTACCGTCTGACTTCAGACCTATAAGATGATGCTCTCCTGCTGCAATATCAATTATATTTGTCCACTGTTTTACTTCAGTATAGTTAGGCCAGCTCCAGCCACCTATAACCTCAACTGTGCCATTTGCTTTTAATACAGCTGTATGAGAATGACCTGCAGCTACTGCTACAACCTCTTTCAGCTGTGAAACATTACATTCGCCGTAATGATTACCACCTACAGCAACAACCTTACCGTCTGACTTCAGACCCACTATATGACCCGAGCCAACCGACACAGATACAATATTATCCCACTGGCTTACTCCTGATTCTCCATAAAGACTGGTGCCTGAAAAAACAACTGTACCGTCCTTTTTTACACCCACAGTACGGTTTCGTCTTGATGAAACAGACTGTGCGTTTCTGAATCTGAGCTTTTTATTTGCTTGCTGCGACTTACCGTCAGGCTGTGTATTATTTGTCTGAGCGTAGCTTTTGGTCTGAGTATTGCTTTGCTGTGCATAGCCTGCACCTGACTTAGTCTGTGCAGCACCCTGCTGTGCATAATCAACATTAGCATTAGTATTAGCATTTGCACTTGTTTTTGGCTTTGTGTTACTCTGCTGTGCATTATCAGCATCTGCATTATCTGCTTCAGATGGATTAATTATGTATCTGCCAGCAACAAACATAACACCATCCTGATTCATTCCTACAGTATTATATGCATAAGCATTAACGCTTACTATATCCTTCCACCGTGTAACATTGCATTGACCCCTGTCACTGGCACCACAAGCTACTACAGTACCGTCTGCCTTTAAAGCAACAGTATGATTTTTTCCTGCTGCTATTGTTACAACATCCTGCCATAGCGAAACATTACACTGACCATATTGATTACTGCCCGTTGCAACCACAGTGCCGTCACTTTTCAAACCTACAGTGTGATAGTCACCTGCAACTACCGACACCATATCTCTCCACAAAGTAACATTGCACTGTCCCTTTTTATTGTCACCAGCACATTTTACAGTGCCGTCAGCCTGCAAAATAGCTGTATGTGCATAACCAATAGCAATATCATGAATTTCACTTTTTGCTACACAACGGTCTTTTATATATTCCCATTTATCAGCATCACTAAGCTTAAACAGCGTAGTAAATTTCATTTTTTCATCCATTAATAAACCTCTTTGTAAACATACTTATTATTTATCAGCATGAGCAAAACCAACAGCTACAATATTACGCCTTACATCTTTTGGCTGTGCTTTTGTCCTTGCTTTTATATAGCTTTTTATATCCTCATTACTCAATTTAAATAAGGTTGTAAATTTAGTCTGTTGCCCCATAGCCAACACCTCTTTAAAGTTTGTTGATATTTCTGCTACTCAAAACATCGTTTTATTAATTATAAATTATATTGTACAACCTATTATCAATCGGGTCAATAATATCAAGCAACTTTATTTACCTGTGCAAATGAATATAAAATAAAGCTATTGTTATACAAATACTTATTTGTGGGTATTTATTATAATAAATACAAAAAAGCAGGCAACGCACCTGTTGTCTGCTTTTTTATTTAAAATTCTTATCTTACGCCATAAAGCAAATCGCCATAGGTTGGGTATGGCCAGAAGTCGGCAGCTGTTGAAATCTCCATTTCGTCACCTACTGCTCTCAGCTCATTCATAGCAGCGAATACACCGTTGCGATAGAACAACGCCTGCTGTGCTACATCTTCAATGCCTCTGGCCTCGTTAACCTTAGCCTCTAGCTCCTCGATTTTATTCTGGAAACATACAAGAAGCTTAGACAAATGCTCAATAACCTTTATTTCTGCGTCACAAGGAATTGCAGCTGACAACGCCTTTTTAGCTGTGCAAGCCTCAACAAGCTTGTGAATATATGCAGAAACAGCTGGGAAGATATCCTTTCTTGCCATATCAAGCATTGTAAGAGCCTCTATATTGATTACCTTACCATACTCCTGCTGCTGAATTTCGTAACGGGAGTACATTTCTCTTTCTGTATGAACCTTATGCTTTAAGAATAAATCGATATTCTTTCTGTCTATAAAATGTGGCATAGCCTCTGGCATAGACTTCAGATTCAGCAAGCCTCTGCGTTCAGCCTCTATTACCCAATCCTCAGAGTAGTTGTCACCATTGAATACTATATCCTGATGCTCTGTGAACACTCTCTTTATCAAAGCCTTTATAGCTTCCTCTACATTCTCAACACCCTCAAGCTCATCTGCAAACTGGCTGAATTGCTCTGCAACAATAGTATTAAGCATAATGTTAGGACAAGCGATATTAAGCGATGAACCAAGTGAACGGAATTCGAACTTATTGCCAGTAAACGCAAAAGGAGATGTACGGTTACGGTCAGTTGAGTCCTTTCTGAAATCAGGCAATACCTCTACACCCAGCTCCATTCTTCTTGACTTCACAGATTTAAGCTCTGTGCCCTGAATAATAGAGTCCATAACAGCTTTCAGGTCATCACCGATAAACATAGATATAATTGCAGGAGGTGCTTCGTTAGCTCCTAAACGGTGGTCGTTACCTGCACTTGAAACAGAAACTCTCAGCAAATCCTGATATTCGTGCACACCCTTCATTATAGCAGCTAAGAACAGCAAAAACTGTGTATTCTCGGCTGGCTTTTTACCAGGAGAAAGCAGATTTTTACCTGTATTGGTAGAAAGTGACCAGTTGTTATGCTTACCACTACCATTTACACCAGCAAAAGGCTTTTCGTGAAGCAGGCAAACAAGGTTGTGCTTTTGTGCAACCTTTCTCATAATCTCCATTGTAAGCTGGTTGTGGTCGGTAGCAAGGTTTGTTGTTGAGAAAATTGGTGCCATCTCATGCTGTGCCGGAGCAACCTCGTTGTGTCGTGTTTTTGAGTATATTCCGTGCTTCCATAGCTCCTCGTCAAGGTCCTGCATATAAGCAATTACTCGTGGCTTTATAGAGCCAAAATAGTGGTCCTCAAGCTCCTGTCCCTTTGGAGCCTTTGCTCCAAACAATGTTCTGCCTGTATATATAAGGTCTTTTCTCTTATTGTATAAATCTCTGTCTATAAGAAAATACTCCTGCTCAGCACCAACAGTTGTAACAACTCGTGTTGTTTCGTTATCGCCAAGAAGTCTTAAAATTCTCACAGCCTCTACGCTGATTCTCTCCATAGAACGCAATAGTGGAGTTTTCTTATCCAGTGCTTCACCAGTATAAGAACAGAAGGCTGTAGGAATACACAGTGTGCCGTCCTTTACAAAAGCATATGATGTTGGGTCCCATGCTGTGTAGCCTCGTGCCTCAAATGTAGCTCTTATACCACCCGAAGGGAACGAAGAAGCGTCAGGCTCACCCTTTATAAGCTCTTTACCAGAAAACTCCATAATAACCTGACCATCATCTGTTGGGTTAATAAAGCTGTCGTGCTTTTCGGCTGTAATACCTGTCATTGGCTGAAACCAATGAGTATAATGTGTAGCACCCTTTTCAAGTGCCCAGTCCTTCATAGCATTAGCAACGATATTAGCCACATTGATATCCAATGGGTCACCGTCTTTCATTGTCTTTTTAAGAGCCTTGTAGGTTTCCTTTGGCAATCTTTCTTTCATTGTTGCATCATCAAAAACCATACTACCAAATAAAGAAGGTACATTCATACTTAAATTTCTCCTGTTCTTTTTTATAAAGCTGATCATAACCAAACACCCTTACTAGCTATAGATAAGTATTCAGTATATGATATTCTTCTTAAATACAATTTATTATATTAAAACAAAAAAGTGCTGTAGGAACAGGGCATTACCCAGCCTACAGCACCATTGCTGTTTTCACCTTTATTAGTATATAGATACGCTTATATTTTGTCAACAAAAACGCTTGCCCGATAAGCATATTCGATACCTGACACAAAAATAAAACACTCTGCTTTTAAATTTGTGTGAAAAAATATCTATGACTTATTTTGTATCAAAAAGAATTATTACTCAATAGCCATTCCCTTATTACGCCATTTACCACTTTTCCATCTGTATATCATCAGCACACCCCTGAAGCATTCATCAGCAGCAAAGGCTATCCATAATCCGTACAGACCCATTCCACATACAACTGCAAGAATATACGAGCCAAGTGCACTTATTACCCACATAGAGAATATTGCACACGCTGTAGGGAATATTACATCACCAGCACCACGCAGGCAGGCGATTACAACAAGGTTTGTTGTTCTGCCCAGCTCAAGAATAAGGTTAAGTATAAGTATATTCGCACCCAATTCTATAACAGAGGAATCATTTGTAAATATATCTATAAGCTGAGCTCTGAAAATAATACCAACCACAGAAATAGTAACAGTTATAGCCAGTGCACATAAATAACCCTTAAAGCCTTGCTTATATGCCTGGTCAAGCTTTCTGGCACCAACTAAATGACCTGTTAAAATCTGTGAAGCCTGTCCTATAGCTACAGAAAAAATATAGAAAAACATTGTTATATTCTGCACATAGGTTTTTGTAATAAGCTCTGTATTTGTCAGGCAGGTTAGTATTATAGAGGTTACAACCAGCTGTGACAGATTATATAAAAATGATTCAAGTGCTGAAGGCACACCGATTTTTATAATATTTTTTACATCTCTGAACGGAAAAGGCTTTAAAAGCTTGAATATATCCGGCTTTTCTACATATTTAAACAGCACAATCGCAAGTATAATTGTACCCACCACACGGCTGAAGGTTGTGGCAACTGCTACACCCATTACACCCATTTGTGGCACACCAAACAAGCCCTTGACAAAAATTATATCCAATACAGTATTTACTATATTCATTCCCACTGTTACATACATAGAAATCTGTGTCATACCGTGGTTGCGTATAATTACAGACATTGCACTAAGCACTGCCTGCAAAAACAGAAAGCCACCGACTATTGCAAGGTATTGGCTGGCAAATTCAAGCACCTCTCCCTTTGCACCTATAAACGACAGAATCTGACGGTTAAACAGTGCAAGCACTGCACTTATAACAATACCAAATATAAAATTGAATGTAATGGACAACGCTGCAATTCGTGAAGCACCCTTTTTATTACCTGCACCAAGATATTGCGATATTAAAACAGCACTTGCACCCGATATTACAGAAAACACAATAGTAACAATAGACACCGACTGATTAGCTGTATTCACAGAAGAGGCAGCTAAATCGTTATAATCACTAAGCACAAACACATCCACAAAGCCCAGCAACATAAACAATGCAGTTTCTATAAATATCGGCCACGCCAGATTAAACAGCTTTAATTTTTTCACTTAAAAATACCCCTTTCATTTGTTTTTTACAACCTTAGTTTACTATATTTACAGCATTATTTACAGCATTTTTTCTTACACAAAATAACTAAATTTTTGCACTAAATATCAGTTACATTTTCATCGGAAAGCCAATAAAAAGCCTGCCAGATTGTGGTTTAGCAGGGGGGAGTTACGCACAAATCCAAACACAAAGTTTCGGTCCACCCTTTTTAAAGGGTGGTGGGTCAAGGGCAAAGCCCTTGTGGGTTTACGCAATCAATTTACTGCGTAAATTGGTTACATTAGGCAAAGCCCTAAAC
>JAXJDU010000324.1:0-7277 GCA_036301785.1 Acutalibacteraceae bacterium
GCTCTACTTTGACCAAAAAAGAGCTTTACGCAATGGCAGACTGCTTAAAACGCTGGAGCTTTACACCATATGAGAAAAGTAGCTTTGAAAATGCACAGGTTACAGCTGGTGGTGTGCTTGCAGAGGAAATAGATTTTGCTACTATGCAAAGCAAAAAGTACAATGGCTTGTATATAATCGGTGAGTTGGTGGATTTGGACGGAATTTGTGGTGGCTATAACCTGCATTGGGCATGGTGCAGTGGTATAATAGCCGGAGAAAATATTTTAAAGGATTTCAGAGGTAAAAATGATAAAGCTAAATAATTTAAAGCTGAGTATAGATTATAGTGATAATTCAGTTGTAAAAGAAATTTCAAGAATGTTGAAAATACCTGAAAAGGCAATTCTTAAATATGATTTTGCAAGGCTTTCGGTAGATGCAAGAAAAAAGGACAGCGTTCACTACATTGCTTCTGTAAATGTTACAGTTAACGAAAAGCTTGTAAAGGAAAAGGATATCATAAAGAAAAACAAAAAGCTTAATATTACAGCTGTTACACCGTATGAGTACATTATTAAAAAGGTACAGCAGGTACAAACCTCACCAGTTGTAGTAGGTGCAGGTCCTGCTGGCTTGTTTTGTGGATTAGTGCTTGCTCAGGCTGGAGCTTGTCCTATAGTTATAGAGAGAGGAAAGTCCGTTGACGAGCGACAAAAGGATGTAAACAGCTTCTGGCAGACAGGAGTGCTTAACACAAGCTCTAATGTACAGTTTGGTGAGGGAGGTGCAGGCACATTCTCTGACGGTAAGCTTAACACAGGCACAAAGGACCCTCGTGCACAAAAGGTGCTTGAGGAGTTTGTAAAGCACGGTGCACCAGCAGAAATTCTATACAATGCAAAGCCACACATAGGCACAGACAAGCTACCTTCAGCAGTTAAAAGCATTCGTAACGAAATTATAAAGCTTGGTGGCAAGGTGTTGTTTGAAACACAGCTTACTGATATTATCATCAAGGACAATACCGTAAAAGAAATTGTAGTCGCAACTAAAAACGGCACAGAAAAAATCCCTTGCGAAAGCCTTGTGCTTGCACTTGGTCACAGTGCAAGAGATACCTTTGAAATGCTTGCAGGCTTGAAAATTCCGATGGAGCAAAAGCCTTTTTCAGTTGGTGCAAGAATTGAGCATTTACAAAGCGAAATAGATAAGGCACAATATGGTGCTTTTGCACGCAAGGGCAATTTAGGAGTAGCTGATTATAAGCTTGCTGTACATCTTAATAACAACAGAGGTGTATATACATTCTGTATGTGTCCTGGTGGCACTGTAGTAGCTGCTGCAAGCGAAGAAAACAGACTTGTTACAAACGGTATGAGCAAATTTGCACGAGCAGAGGTAAACGCAAACAGTGCTTTGCTTGTGGGTGTAAACCCGTCTGACTTTGGCAGTGAAGATATACTTGCAGGCGTAGAGCTTCAGAGAAGACTTGAGGAAAAGGCTTTTATTTCAGGAGAAGGTGGCTATAAGGCACCTGTACAGCGTGTTGATGATTTTATCAACAACAGAAAAACAACAGCCTTCGGAAGTGTGCTGCCAAGCTATACAGCAGGCACTACTATGGCAGACTTAAATAAATGCCTGCCAGATTATATATCAGAGTCATTAAAAGAGGGTATAAAACAGCTTGATAATAAGCTAAAAGGCTTTGGCGATGGTGACGCTGTACTTACAGCAGTAGAAACAAGAAGCTCATCACCAATCAGAATTATCCGTAACGACACAATGCAAAGCATAGGAATCAATGGTTTATATCCATGTGGTGAGGGTGCAGGCTATGCAGGTGGTATAATGTCAGCAGCAGTAGACGGTATAAAATGTGCCGAGAAAATTATCGATGAGCTAAGGGTTTAATTGATATGTTGAAAAATTATACCTTGTTCTTGATTTAAAAATCTGCACAACAAAAAATCAGAGGATGGGATTGATTTCTGATTATTTTAACCTGAGTGACTGCATAACAGAAATTCAGGCGTAAAGATTAGTACCAGTCTTTTTCAAGGATTTGTTGCAGTATAGGGCAAAGCCTGCTTATAAATTCTATTAAAACAAAAAAACACTCGCTTACAGCCGTAGCCTGAGCGAGTGTTTTTATTTTTATTGTTATATTCCCAAAATGATTTTTGCTGTCTGAAAGTATACAAGCAATGATACAGCGTCAACTGCTGTAGTAATAAGTGGGCTTGCCATAACAGCAGGGTCAAGTCCGATTTTCTTTGTAAGTATAGGTAGCACACAACCAATAAGCTTTGCACAGATTACTGTGATAAGCATTGTAAGAGATACTACCAATGACACATATAATCCAACTCTGTCAAAAATCATAAGCTTTGCAAAGTTGGCAACTGCAAGTGTGATACCACATAAAAATGATACTCTTGTTTCTTTCCATACAACATCAAGGCAATCCTTAAACTGAATTTCACCAAGTGATAATCCACGGATAACTGTTACAGATGACTGACTACCCGAGTTACCACCAGTACCCATCAGCATAGGTATAAAAGCTGTAAGTGCAACCTGTGCTGCTAAAGCGTCCTCAAAGCCGTTAATAATCATACTTGTAAAGGTTGAAGAAATCATAAGTATTAAAAGCCATGGAATACGCTTTTTCCATGTTTCAAATACACTTGTTTTAAGATATGGCTTGTCGGTAGGGGTGATACCTGCCATCATTTCAATATCTTCGGTTACCTCTTCTTCCATTACATCAATAGCATCGTCTACAGTAACAATACCTACAAGCCTGAATTCCTTATCTACAACAGGCATAGCCAGAAAGTCGTACTTCTTAAACTGGTTTGCAACCTCTTCCTTGTCATCAAGAGTATTAACAGCGATAACATTAGTTTCCATAATATCCTTAATTCTGTCATCGTCATCGCTAAGCAATAAGGTACGCATCGAAAGCATACCCACTAGCGTTCTGTCTTCATTGATAACATATGCTGTGTAAATTGTTTCTTTATCAATACCTGTTCGTCTTATACGCTTTATAGCGTCAGATACGGTCATATTAAGTCTTAGAGTAACATACTCTGTTGTCATAATACTTCCGGCACTGTCGTCAGGGTATTTACAGATTTCATTTATGGCTTTTCTTGTTTCGCTGTCTGCTGATGCTAAAATTCTTCTTACAACATTTGCAGGCATTTCTTCTATAAGGTCAACCATATCGTCTACATAAAGTTCGTCAACAACCTCTTTAAGCTCGCTGTCACTGAAGCCCTGAACAAGGTGTGCCTGTGCGTCCTCGTCCATTTCTACAAAGGTGTCAGCTGCAAGCTCTTTTGGTAAAAGACGGTATAATAATGTAATCTTATTGTTGCTGATTTCATTAAAAAGTGTAGCGATGTCGATAGCCTGCATGGTTGTAAAAACATCACGGATTGTTACATATTTTTTCTGCTCAAGCAATAGCTCTATGGTGCTAGCCATAGTAGTTGTTGATCTTGGTTCCATGTTTGCTTCCTCCTAATTCTAGAAAATAAGATACTAGAAGTATAAGTAACACAGCTTGAGCTTATTTATTGAATCAGTGCAAATAAACGCAAAAAGCGTTGGTACAATAGCACACCATGCGATTTTTAATATTATCGTCGCAATCAATCGCTTGGTTGTCAGTTGTATTATCTGCACTCAATAAAGGCCCGGGAGCTGTGCTGTTACTACTTCCTGCGTCCATTCTTTGTCACCTCTCATTTTTATTTATTCTGTATTGAGCCTGCTATGTTTTTATACTTAATATATCGCTGTTTTTTCAAAGATACCAGCATACTTATAAAAGCCACAGCAATAGCACATACAACATAATTTTACCCCTAAAATCAAAAACTGTCAATGTTTTTTATGTATTATGCTGTTGCTTGTACAGAAAATTTCGTCTTATTATTTTATACAGAAATATTTATGAACCCTTGTAGTCTTACTTGTGTCGAATTATTAAAATTGATATAATAATTTATACATCGATTAAAAATTAAGACTGGATGTGATTTTAATTGAAGAAGAAAAAGAGAAATAAAAAGGATAATAAAAAGAAAAGCAAAGCTTCTTATTTTTTGCAGGCAGTAATTATCATTTCGCTTGAATTTGTTGCTCTTACTTGCTTTACAGGTGGTCATAATATAATTCCTACAGCTATGTTGAGTGGGTCAGGTAATATAATTCTTGAATTAATAACAAATCTGCTATATTTTTCAGTATACTTTTTTCTTTATATTTTTATTATTTGTTTAACAACAGGGATGTATTATGATAAAAATAAAGCATTAAAAAGTATGGGTGTTTTATTGGTGTTAAGAATAGTATTTGATATCATAGATTTGTTGCTTGGTATTAACTTTGTAACAACAGCGTATGCATTAAATTATATACTGGAAAGTGCGTATGTAGTTTTAATGTATTTGTTACTGATAAGGTATTATTCTGACATTTCATTTAAGTGTTTAGCTGAAAGCAAGAGAAACATTATTTGCAGTATTTCAGCTTTGTTTTCAATTGTTGCATTAAATATTCTGCACTATTTTATATGTCTGAATGAATATAGTAAAATTACATACTATATGAATAAATATAATGCAACAGGTGAGCAAATAGAAAGCGTTTGTAATAAAGCTGATTTTATTTGTGATGTATATGGTGTTGCTCTTATTACGGTTGTAAGTATAATCATGTTTGCTTTTACAGCTATTATAAGCCCTAACCTTCAAAAAGCAGATGAAAGAAAAAACAGATATAAAGGCAGATATAAAATCAAGTGTAATAAATTTTATCGTGTGTTTGCAATAATCTGTGTTTCTTTTATGGCAGTTGGCGTTTTTTGCTTTTTAAAATATGTTATAAGTCGTCCTTACTGTATCAGCGATATTAATGTTTTTAGCAGTGATGTTGGAAGTAAGGGGTTTTATAATAATTACAAAGAAACTACGGTAAAAGCCTTTGATAGTGTCGGCAACGAAACCGATGTTTACACTCAGAAAAGCTATTGCATATTGTATGAAGATAAGCAGCTGTTAAAAATAAAACCATTTACTTCACAAGATATAGAAAATACTGTTTCAGGTAATGTATTAACTTTAAACGATGGTACATATCCGATAGAAGTAGAGGGGATTGAAGCAGAGAGATTTTTAAATCATGCTGTTATGTATAAAAGTGAGGGTGCTGTTGTAGCTGTTTTAACCGAAGATATACCGAAGCTTGAAAAAGATAAAAACATGATTACTATACTCAAAAAGCTGATTTCAGACGGATACTTTGACTACTTTGAATATGGCTGTGAATATTTGTTGAAGTACGATCCTGAATTTATAAAGCCATATATAACCCGTTATGCAAAAGGTAACTTTACAGAAAATGAGCTTGCTGTAAACGAAGAAATAAAAACGGATTATATGATTAATGTAGCAAAAGAGTATGTATATAATTAAGTGATTTTTTATAACAGAAAATATAAGATTTATTGTAAATGGATATATCTGACTAAATCAAAAACGGATATTCTGCAAACAGGCAGAATATCCGTTTTTTTAATGTAAGTTAAAATCAGAAATTTAAAATTACTCAGTATCAAGCTTAAGCACAGCCATAAATGCTTCCTGTGGAACCTCAACTGTACCCAGCTGACGCATTCTCTTTTTACCCTCTTTCTGCTTTTCAAGCAGCTTCTTCTTACGGGTAATATCACCACCATAGCATTTTGCAAGTACATCCTTACGCATAGCCTTAACGGTTTCTCTTGCGATAATTTTACTGCCGATACAAGCCTGAATAGGTACCTCAAACAGCTGTCTTGGAATTTTCTCCTTCAGCTTTTCGGCCATTTTTCTTGCTCTTGAATTAGCCTTATCTCTGTGAATAATAAACGACAGTGCGTCTACAACCTCGCCGTTAAGCATAATATCAAGCTTAACAAGCTTGCTTTCAGCGTAGTCTGTAAGCTCATAGTCAAATGAAGCATAGCCACGGGTACGGGATTTCAATGTATCAAAGAAGTCATAAACAATTTCAGCCAGTGGTAGTTCATAGTGAATGTCAACACGGTCATTGTCGATATACTTCATATCCTTAAACACACCTCGTCTGTCCTGACAAAGCTCCATAATATTACCAACATATTCAGATGGTGAATAAATATGTGCGTTTGTCATAGGCTCCTCAGCCTTAGCTATAAGTGCAGGGTCAGGGTAGTTAGAAGGGTTGTCAATCATTTCTACTGAGCCATCTGTTTTTGTTATTCTGAATATAACGCTTGGTGCAGTTGTAACAAGGTCAAGGTTATATTCACGCTCTAAACGCTCCTGAATAATTTCCATATGCAACAGACCCAAAAATCCACATCTGAAGCCGAAGCCAAGTGCAATAGATGTTTCTGGCTCAAATGACAGTGAAGCGTCGTTAAGCTTCAGCTTATCAAGTGCGTCACGCAAATCTGAGTATTTAGCACCGTCAGCAGGGTAAACACCACAGTAAACCATAGGCTGAACCTCTCGGTAGCCTGGTAATGGCTCATCAGCAGGGGCATTAGCAAGTGTAACAGTATCGCCAACCTTAGCGTCCTGTACACTCTTGATTGCCGCAGCAATATATCCAACCTCACCAGCACAAAGCTCGTTAGCAGGCTCCAGCGAGGTTGCTCTCATGTAGCCCAGCTCAACAACAGTAAATGTAGTGTTTGTAGCCATAAGCTTAATTTCATCGCCTCGTCTTACAACACCGTCTTTAACTCTTATATATATAATAACGCCTTTATATGCATCATAATATGAGTCGAAAATAAGTGCCTGTAGTGGCTTATTGTCGTCACCTGTTGGTGCAGGAACATCAGAAACGATTTTTTCCATTACATCGTGAATATTTATACCAGCCTTGGCAGACACCTCCGGTGCGTCTTGTGCAGGAATACCGATAACATCTTCAATTTCGTCCTTTACACGCTGAGGGTCAGCACTTGGTAAATCTATTTTGTTTACTACAGGTACAATCTCAAGTCCACCATCAACGGCAAGATATGTGTTTGCAAGTGTCTGAGCCTCAATGCCCTGAGAAGCATCAACAACCAGCACAGCACCCTCACAGGCTGCAAGTGAACGGGAAACTTCATAGTTAAAGTCAACATGACCAGGTGTGTCTATCAGATTGAATACATAATTATTACCATCATCAGCCTTGTAAAGCAAAGTAACAGCGTGTGCTTTAATTGTAATACCTCTTTCACGCTCAAGGTCGTTTGA
>JAXJDU010000325.1:0-2241 GCA_036301785.1 Acutalibacteraceae bacterium
GTATTATGATAAGAACATTTGAGCAGGCAGAGGTAGAAGCACTAGCTGAATACGGCTCAATTCCTGTTATTAATGGTCTTACAGATTTCTGTCACCCTTGTCAGGTAATGGCAGATCTTATGACAATCCGTGAATTCAAGGGTACTCTTGAGGGCTTAAAGCTTTGCTTTGTTGGTGACGGTAACAATATGGCTAACTCTTTGATAGTTGGTTGCTTAAAAACAGGTATGAGCGTTACAATCGCTTGTCCAGAGGGCTACGACCCACCACAGGAGATTCTTGACTTTGCTAAGGAATACGGCGACAAGTTTGCTATTTACAGAAACCCTAAAGAGGCTGCTGCAAATGCAGATGTTGTTTATACAGATGTATGGGCTTCTATGGGTCAGGAGGATGAGGCTAAGCTAAGAGCAGAGGCTTTTGCTGGCTATTGTGTAGACGCTGACCTGATGAGCGTTACAAATGATGATTGTATGGTTCTTCATTGCCTGCCAGCACACAGAGGTGAAGAAATCACAGCTGATGTACTTGAAGCACACGCTGACGAAATCTTCGAAGAAGCAGAAAACAGACTTCACGCACAGAAGGCTATTCTTGTTACAATGATGAAGGACTAATATGAAAATAAATGCAATTAAAAGGCTGACAGCAGTAATGCTGTCAGCCGTATTTATAAATTTAAGCTTTACTGCCTGCACAAGCGACAATAAAGCAGGAAATACTACTGCTACAGAGACAAACGAAAGTGAAGCTATCTCAAAGCAGGACGATTTTTATACAGCTGTTAATAAAAAATGGATTTCTTCGGCACAATATTCTGAGGATATAGGCTATATAAATTACACAACCACCTGCCAAGATAATATAAATAGCTTTTTTAGCGATTATATAACTCAACTACATTATTCTGATTTAAATGAAGACGAAAAGAAGCTTTTGATATTATATGAACAGTATACTGACGGACAACTGGAGGCTTCGGTTGAAATTGCAAGGGAGTATGTACAATCAATAAGTAAGGCTGAAGCTTTAAAGGATATAGAAACACTATATGCAGACCCAAAGCTATCGCTTTATAACGGCTTGTTTAATTTTGAACTGACCAGCACAAAGGCTGGATATGCACTTGAGCTTTCTGCAATGTCTATTACAGGCATAAATATGGCAGAGAGTCCCTATATTTTAGATGATAATGGTATAACAAAGTACACTAATCATATAAATGATTTACTTATGAAGAGTAAAATATTCGATAAAGTAACAGCCTTTGATATAGCTGAAAAGGCTGTAGCTTTAGAAGTCGATGTTGCACAGTGCTTTGCAGAAAATCGTAGTACCTACAATAAAAGTATGCATAATCCAAAAAGTGACTTTATATTTAATATGGATTTTCCTAACCTACTTACAGCACTTGGATATAACAGCGATTATCAGTATGTAACCTGCCTGGATGCATATACCGATCTACTTAATGATGAGCTGTTAACAGAAGACAATGTTGAAAACCTAAAGGCATACCTTACAGCGTGTGTGGTGTGTAGAATAGTTGGTATGACAGACAATACATCACAAAACGGTATACCATTTTATGGCATAGCTAACTACTATATGAGAGATGTAATGGTGAGTGCATATCTTAACAGCAATATTACGGATGAGGACATAGACAATGTAACCGAAATGGTAGATGAAATTATTGCTGTGTATAAAGCTAAAATCAATAATATATCTTATTTGTCTGATGACACTAAAGGTAAGGCTTTGCGTAAGCTTGATAACATTAATGCAGTAATAGCTATACCTGGATCATTGATGAGTTATGCAAATGCAGATGTAAGCAGTACATACAGCTATGTTACTAATTGCGAAAATTGCCTGCTTAATAAGCGTAGCGAACAAAATAAGTTTTTATCATCTAAATACTCAATAGAAAAAATAGTTTTTGATACTATGGAGGTTAATGCACATTATTATCCTGGAAGTAACTCTATTTTGATTCACGCAGGCATTTTACAGGAGCCTGTGTACAGCAGAGAAAAATCGTTTGAGGAAAATCTGGGTGGTATAGGAACCATTGTAGCACATGAAATTTCACATTCACTTGATATTGCAGGCAGTGAATACGATGAAAATGGTGATTACAAAAGCTGGTGGAGCATAGAAGACAGAAAAGCGTATATTGACCGAGCAATGACAGGCACGAACGATTTACGCCCCGACTTTAAGAAAATGATTCAAGAC
>JAXJDU010000326.1:0-7429 GCA_036301785.1 Acutalibacteraceae bacterium
ATTTGTTATTACTCCAAAGGGTGATATTTTAAACCTGCCTACAGGCTCAACTGTAATAGATGTGGCTTATTCTATTCATTCAGCTGTAGGTAACAGAATGATAGGTGCCAAGGTAAATGCAAAAATAACACCGATTGATTACCAGATTCAGACAGGTGATATTGTAGAAATTCTTACCTCAAAAGAAACCGAAGGTCCTAAACGAGATTGGCTTACAAAGGTTAAAACCAGTGAGGCAAGAATTAAGATTAAAAACTGGTTTAAAAAGGAATGCAGAGAAGAAAATATCGAGCGTGGTAAGGCAGAGGTTGACCGTGTTTTTAAACGCAACAGTATTATACTTACCGAGCAGGAGAGAAGTGAATTCTTCCTCGAAATTCTTAAAAAGCAATTTACAAGCCTTGACGATTTCTACGCTTCAATAGGCTATGGTGGCATTTTCCTGTGGAAGCTTGAGCAACGAATGAAAGAGCTTTACAACAAAAGCTACAAGCCACAGGAAAAAACAGAGGAAATACCAGTAATAGAAACAAAGCCTATCAAGCTTAAATCAAGCCATGGCGTTATTATAGAGGGTGTTGACGATGTGCTTGTAAACCTTGCCAAATGCTGCAGCCCTTTGCGTGGCGATTCTATTATCGGCTATATTACAAGAGGTAACGGTGTATCTATTCACAAATGCTCCTGTAAAAATGTACCAGCCAATATACCAGAAACAGAAAACGCTGCACGCTGGGTAAAAGCAAAATGGGACGATAACACAGGCACACAGGAAACATTCCAGACAACTATCGAAATCACAGCAATGAACCGTGCAAATCTGCTTGCAGACCTTGTTAATGCACTAAGCTCACTTCATGTTTATATTATTTCACTTAACGCTGGTGAAACTAAAAACGGTATAGCAAGAATACATTGTACTATACCAGTTACAAGTATGGAGCATTTAAAGAGCATTGTTTCAAGATTATTGCAGGTTAACAGTGTGCAATCAGTAGAGAGAGTATAATATCCGTATTATAAGGAGTTTATAATGAAATCAGTAATACAAAGAGTTTCATATGCAAAGGTAACAGTAGATGGCGAGGTAAAAGGCAAGATAAGTGAAGGACTGCTTATTTTGCTTGGTGTAGAGCCAGACGACGACAAAAAAGAGGCTGATTTACTGGCAAACAAAATTGCCAACCTCAGAATTTTCTGTGACAACAACGACAAAATGAATCTGTCTTTGCTGGATATAAAGGGTCAGGCGTTGGTTATTTCTAACTTTACACTATGTGGTGATTGCAGAAAGGGCAGACGACCATATTTTGGTGACGCTGCACACCCACAGCACGCAGAGCCTATGTATGAATATTTTTGCAGCAGCCTTGCTGCAAGTGGCGTTGAGGTTGTAGAAAAGGGTGTTTTTGGTGCAGATATGAAGGTAGAGCTGCTCAACGATGGTCCTGTTACTATAACAATAAATTCAAGGGAGTTGCCTCATAAATGATAAAAATTAAAACTTTCCCTGTTGGTGACCTGCAGGTTAACTGTTATTTTGTAGAGGATACAGAAAGTGGCAGTATTGCTGTTATAGACCCAGGCGACAGCTCAACAGCTGTTGAGGACTATGTGCAGAAAAACGCCGACAGAATAAAATATATTCTGCTTACTCACGGACATTTTGACCATATAGGCTATGCCAACAGGCTGAAGGAGCTTACAAACGCACAGATTGCTGTAAGCAATACAGAAGAGCCACTGCTTTCTGACAGCAGACTTAATCTGTCATTAATGTTTTACGGCAGATCGCTGAAGGAGGTAAAGGCAGATATTCTGCTTGATAACAACAGCACTCTTATGCTTGGCAGTACAGAAATAAAGTATATTTCTACACCAGGTCATACAGCTGGCAGTGGTTGCTATATAATAGATGATTCTATTTTCACAGGCGATACGCTGATGAGAATGTCAATGGGTCGCACTGACTTCCCGACAAGCAGTATTGATGATATGCTGGCTTCGCTTAATAAGCTGAAGAGCTTAGATGATAGCTATAAGGTTTATCCGGGCCATGGCTCAGCATCTACCTTAGAGTACGAAAAGAAAAATAATCCTTATTTAAAGGGGATATTCTAGTATAAATATGTAATATCAGGTGTACAATGAAGATATATATTATTAACCATAATTTTCACTACGAAATTGAAAACCTCACACGAGTGTTTTTCCCTAATGAAAAGCTGGAAATCATTAAGGACGCTACCGAAAACGATACTGAGCAGCCTAGTATTATCACAAAGCTGATTGATAACGAAAACGGCTGTAATGTTTTTGCCAAGCTTGATTTTGAGGATTACACAAGAAGTGAAGAGGCGTTTGTAGAGCTTGACAGCTCAGGAAATTACGAAGCAGACAAAGAAAGAATCCTTGCAATCTGCCTTTACAGATTGCTTACACAATACACAGGAATGACTCCACCATGGGGCATTTTAACAGGTGTAAGACCAATTAAGCTGTTCAGAAAATTAACCGAGGAAAATGGACTGGACAGCACCAAGGAGTATTTTAAAAGCTCATTACTTGTAACTGACGAGAAGATTTCACTTGCAGAAGAAACCGAGAAAAACGAACAAGCAATACTGTCACTTTCAGGCAATGATTCCTACAGCCTTTATGTGTCTATTCCGTTTTGCCCGTCAAGATGTAGCTATTGCTCGTTTGTTTCTCAATCGGTAGAAAAGGCAAAAAAGCTTATTGAGCCTTATGTGGATTTGCTTTGCAACGAGCTTGAGCAAACTGCAAAAATAGCTAAGGAGCTTAATCTGAAGCTTGAAACCGTTTACATTGGTGGTGGTACACCAACTACATTAAATGCACAGCAGCTTACAAAGCTTATAGGTGTGATAAATAAGAATTTCCCTATGGAGCAGTGTAAGGAGTTTACTGTAGAGGCTGGCAGACCAGACACCGTTACAGAGGATAAGCTTGTGGCACTGCTTGAGGGTGGTGTAGACAGAATAAGCATTAATCCACAAACAATGAACGACAATGTTTTAACAGCAATAGGCAGAAGACACACAGCACAGCAGACAATAGATGCCTTTAAGCTTGCACGAAAAACAGGCTTTAAGCATATAAATATGGATTTGATTGTCGGACTGCCTGACGAGGATTTTGAAAGCTTTAAATATACACTGGATATAATCACAGAGCTTGACCCCGAGAGTATTACTGTGCATACACTGTCAATGAAGCGTTCAGCATACCTTACAGCACAGGGTATGCAGCTTTTAAAGCATGACGCCGAGCAGGCTGCTAAAATGCACACATATTGTCGCAGTTTGCTGGCTGATAAGGGGCTAAGACCATACTACCTGTACAGACAAAGCCGTATGGTTGGCAACCTTGAGAATATAGGCTATGCTAAAAAGGGCTATGACGGCTTGTATAATGTGTATGTAATGGACGAAACCCATACGGTGCTTGGTTGTGGTGCAGGTGCAGTTACTAAGCTAAAAGACCCGAAAACAGGTGTGTTACAGCGTATTTTTAACTACAAATATCCTTATGAATATAACACAATGTTCGACGAAATTCTTAACAGAAAAAATGGCATATATGAGTTTTATAAGCAATACTTTGATTAATCAGTCTTTTAATTAAGCAGTGCCTGTGCCATTTATTAACAGAATATCAATTGATTATTCAATTTCAAAGTGATATAATTTACAAAACAATCTATATAGGAGGATTTTATATGAGTTTTTTTGATGAGTTTGTTGATTACGCTAAATCAGCTGCCAATACAGTTGGCAAAAAGGCTGGTCAGCTAAAGGACTATTCCAAGCTGAAGTATTCAGAAAGTGGAATCAAGTCAGAAATTTCTAAAAAAAAGCAGGCTCTTGGTGACTATGTATACAGCTGCACAAAAACAGGTGAGGTAGACCAGAAGAAAATGCAGGCTATGGTAGATGAGATTACTGAGCTTGAGGAGAATCTGCAGATTACAAAGGAAATGATTATTTCTGCAAAAAACAGAGTAGTTTGCAAGGTGTGCAAAACAGAGAATGAAAAGGACTTTGTTTACTGCTGTAAATGTGGACAAAAGCTTAACGATGATGACAGCACCAGCGATTGTCACTGTGATGTTACAGTTGTAGCTTCATCTACAGTTGATGATATTACAAGCGAGCCTGTAGAGGAAGAGCCAGAGGATATTACAGTTGCTCAGAAGCAGGACGAAAGCGAGGACATTGCTGACTGTACTGTTTGTGAGGCAGATGTTGTCGCTGACGATGAGGAATAAGCAATATTAATTGATTTTGGCAGGGTTTTCCTGCCAAAATTTGCGTAAGGAGGTAGATACAGTGTCTGAACATTTTGCACATAATAATAAAGACAAACATACAAATAATACCAATAACAACCAATCAGATACAAAAATGAATGATGACGGCTTTACAAGCACGGCTGATATGTCAACACATCTTTCATCAGATGGCTCTGCCGTGATAGAAAAATCAGATTCAGAATCAACTAAAAAATCTGGTAAAAAAGAAAAGGGCATAGAGCAACAGTCATTTATCAAGGGTGCTATGGTGCTTACAATAAGCATTATTGTAGTAAAAATCATCGGTGTATTATTCAAGGTGCTGTTTACAAACCTTGTAGACGGTGTAGGCGTGGGCGTGTTTAACAGTGCATACGAGCTTTACAATGTTATTTTTACGGTTGCTTCTGCCGGATTCCCGATTGCACTTTCACGAATGGTGTCAGAGGCTGTATCTGAAAAAAGATACAGGGATGTGCGACAGCTGCATAAAATCTCAGTACCGTTTTTTGTTACAACGGGTGCTGTGTGCTGTTTGTTGATGATTGCATTAAGTGGTGTATTTTCCAGAATGATTGGTAACTCTGCTGTACAGCTACCTGTAATAGCACTTTCGCCAATTGTATTTTTCGGCTGTTTAATGTCAATTTTCCGTGGCTACTTTGAGGGTATGCGTTATATGGTGCCTACAGCTATTTCTGAAATTATAGAATCAGCAGGTAAGCTGCTTGTAGGCTTGTCGCTGGCTTATGTGCTTAATTTTATGCTTACAAACGAATACAAAGAAAGTGGCACCATGTTTGGCAAAGCTATTCTTGATGACACAATGTTCAGCAATATGCTTGCTTCATACACTGTATGTGCTGCCTTTGTGGGTGTGTCTTTAGGCTCATTCTTCGGATTTTTATTCCTGTTTATAAAATACAGAACAACCTCAGGTGGTATTACAGCAACACAGCTTGACGAATCACCAGAGGCCAGAGCTTCTAAGGAGCTGTTCAAAAAGCTTGCCCGTACTGCTATACCAATCGGCCTTGGCTCTTTTGTTATGAGTATTGCAAGCACAATAGATTCTATTCTTGTACAAAACAGAATAGTGAATATTATGGAAACAGGCAGAGGTAATATTCTGCAGAGCATTTACCCATTCCTTGACACAGAGCAATTTGTGCTTGACGCTTCGGGTGAATATAGTATTCAGGTTTATCTGTTTGGCTGCTATGGCTGTGCGTTAACTCTTTTAATGCTTGTAACAGCTGTAACACAGGTGTTTGGTCAAAGTGCTATGCCAGCACTTACTGCTGCATGGACAGTTAAGGATAAGCCACTTATCAAAAAGAATATAAATACAATTTTAAAGGTTACATTGCTTGTAACATTACCTGCCGGTATAGGCTTGTCTGTACTTGCACAGCCACTGCTTACACTTTTATTTGGAGTAAGAGATGAAGTAACAATCGCTACTGATGTTTTACAGGTAATGGGTATTTCATGTATCTTTATTGCAACAAGCACACCAATCTGTAGTATGCTGCAGGCAATTGGCAGAGTAGATATGCCACTTAAGCTTTATACAATAGGTATGATTATAAAAATTGTAATCAACTATATACTTGTTGGTATCCCAAGCATTAATATTCAGGGTGCAGCAGTTGGCTCATTGGTTGCATATTTATTTGTATCTGTAGTGGGTATTTATATAATCGCAAAGGATACCGGTGTTGTGCCAGACTTTAATAAAATACTTATCAAGCCACTTATGGCTGCAATACTTTGTGGTGCTGCTGCATTTGGCTGTAATTACCTGATTACAAGCGTTGTTTCACTTGGTCGCTTTACAGCAATACCTTCTGTAATTGTTGCAGTGCTGGTATATGCACTGGCATTGATACTGTTTAAGGGTATTACAGACGAGGACCTTCAGGAAATTCCAGGTGGAAATAAAATAGGAAAAATACTTGCAAAATATAAGCTTTTGGGGTAGAATGTAATATAGTCATCAATAAGGAGTATGTATTTATGGATTTTAAAGAAAAAGACAGATACAATGTATATGATCTGGTAGATGTTATAAAAAAGCTTCGTGCACCAGACGGTTGCCCATGGGATAAGGAGCAGACTCACCAGTCTATAAGACAAGACCTTATTGAAGAAACCTACGAGCTTATCGAGGCTATCGATAACAACGATAAAGAGCTTCTCAGAGAAGAGCTTGGTGATGTGCTGTTGCAGGTTGTTTTCCATTCTGTTATCGAAGAAGAACAGAAAAGCTTTAACCTTGACGATGTAGCCAACGATGTGTGTCAGAAAATGATAATCAGACACCCTCATGTGTTTGCAGATGTTACAGCAGATACAACAGAACAGGTGCTTAAAAACTGGGACGCAATCAAGATGAAAACCAAGTCTCAAAAAAAGCAGTCAGAGGTACTCAACGGAATTTCCCGTTCTTTACCATCTTTAATGCGTAGCCAGAAAATTCAGCAGAAAGCTGCAAAGGTTGGCTTTGACTGGGATAGTGTAGACGGTGCTATTGATAAATTGACAGAAGAGGTTGACGAACTGAAAGAGGCTATAGCAAATGGTGACAGCAAGCACATAGAAGAGGAGCTTGGCGATGTACTGTTTTCTGCTGTTAATGTATCAAGATTTGTAAAAACAGATTCAGAAAAGGCACTGTATAATGCTTGTGAAAAATTCATTTCTCGTTTTTCAAAAATGGAAAAGCTTGCAAATGAAGAAAATATAAAAATTAACGAGACTTCTCTTGAGGCTTTAGATGAGCTTTGGGAAAAGGCTAAGAAAATGAATGATTAATTTTATACTTGGAGGATTTTAAAAATGAACAAAACAGAACTTATTGCAAAGGTTGCAGAGAAAAGTGACTTGACAAAGAAAGATGCAGAAAAGGCTGTTACAGCTCTACTTGATTCAATCGTAGAGGCTGTTGTAGCTGGTGAGAAGGTACAGCTTGTTGGCTTTGGTACTTTCGAGCAGCGTCAGCGTAACGAAAGAGTTGGTTTAAACCCAAGAACAAAAACAGAGATTACAATTCCTGCTTCAAAGGTTCCTGCGTTCAAGGCTGGCAGAAACTTCAAAGAGGCTGTAAATAAG
>JAXJDU010000327.1:0-4931 GCA_036301785.1 Acutalibacteraceae bacterium
CAATGAAGTCTGCAATCGCAGCCGACATGGCTAAAAAGGAATCAGAGGGAAATCTTCTGATTTTCAAAAAGCGTCAGCAGATAACAAAGCAGATTTTTGAAAAGGCTGCTAAAAAGCTACAGGAGTATACAAAAACAAAGGCGTATTACGAAAAGCTTGTTGCTTACGCAAAGGAATGTGCTGAATTTTTTGATAATGCTACAGTAGAAATCTGTCTTTCAAAGCAGGATATGCAGTACTCAGATGATATAACAAAGCTGTTTAAAGGCGAATGTACAGTAAAAGAGGTAACCGATATTATAATCGGTGGACTAAGAGTTTACTGCCCAGAAAGACAGATAGCAGTAGATAAAACACTGGATACAAAGCTAGAGGAGCAAAGAGAGTGGTTTTATATCAACTCTGATTTGCAGGTAAGATAAATTGTAGTTTGTCGGTGACTTTAAAATTCGCACAAACCAAAACTTAAAGTTTGGGTAAAGCCTTTTTAAAGTCTTTTGGGGTCAAGGGGTGAAACCCCTTGCAGGTTTTAAGGACAGAGTCCTTAACGCCTCAAGAATATTTAAAAATGCCTTTTCAAGGCATTTTTAGGAAAAACTATGAGTTAAAGGGCTTTGCCCTTTAAAATCCCACGAGGGGTGTTACCCCTCGACCCCATAAACTTTTGAAAAAGTTTAATCAAAACTTTTAAGTTTTGGTTTGTGCGTAACTCGACAAATTCCAATTTGATTAATCAATCTCCACAGAGAGGAAATGATTTTAAATGGAAAATCAGAATGTAATATACGGTATTAACGGCCCTGTTGTTACAGTTTTAAAAACAAAAGCCTTTTCTATGATGGAAATGGTGTATGTTGGAGAGCAGCAGCTTGTAGGTGAGGTTATTACTATTACAGATGACCTTACTACAATTCAGGTTTACGAAGAAACTACAGGCTTAAAGCCTGGTGACCCTGTAGTTGGCACAGGTGCACCAATGAATGTACTATTAGGCCCTGGTATTATTACAAATATTTTCGACGGAATAGAGCGACCACTGGGTGCAATTGCAGAAAAAAGTGGTGCGTTTATATCAAGAGGTGTTTCTGTACCATCACTTGATATGGAAAAAAAGTGGAATGTAACAATAAAGGTTAAAAAAGGCGATGTTTTAACATCTGGTCAGATTTATGCTACATTGCCAGAAACACCAGTTATAGAGCATAGATTGCTTGTGCCACCAAATGTAAGTGGTAAGGTAAAGAGCATTGCAAAGAATGGTTCATACAAGCTTATGGATACTATTGTTACTCTTGAGCTTGAGGACGGCAAGGAGTATAACCTTACACTTTGCCAGAAGTGGCCAATCAGAACACCTCGTCCTGTAAAAGAGCGTTTGTCACCAACAATTCCTCTTATTACAGGTCAAAGAGTAATCGATACACTTTTCCCTGTTTCTAAGGGTGGTACAGCTGCTGTACCAGGTGGCTTTGGTACTGGTAAAACAATGACACAGCACCAGATTGCAAAATGGTGCGATGCTGACATTATTGTATATGTTGGCTGTGGTGAGCGTGGTAACGAGATGAGTCAGGTTCTTGAGGAGTTCTCAGCACTTATCGACCCTAAAAATAACCGACCAATGACAGACCGTACTGTTCTTATTGCAAATACATCTAATATGCCTGTTGCAGCAAGAGAAGCTTCTATATATACAGGTGTTACACTTGCTGAGTATTACCGTGATATGGGCTATGATGTAGCAATTATGGCAGACTCAACATCTCGTTGGGCAGAGGCGTTAAGAGAAATTTCTGGCCGACTGGAAGAAATGCCAGCCGAAGAGGGTTACCCAGCTTACCTGCCTTCAAGACTTGCAGAGTTTTACGAGCGTGCAGGCAGAGTTACACCACTATGTAACGGTGAAGGCTCAGTAACAATTATCGGTGCTGTATCTCCACAGGGTGGTGACTTCTCAGAGCCAGTTACACAGAATACAAAAAGATTTATCCGTTGCTTCTGGGCACTTGATAAATCACTTGCTTATGCCCGTCATTATCCTGCTATTAACTGGATTGACAGCTACAGTGAGTATTTTACTGACTTGGATAAATGGTTTGAAGACAATTACGGTATCGAGTTTATCAAGGCTCGTAGCAGTATAAGTGCAATACTTCAGGAAGAAAATGCACTTATGGAAATTGTTAAGCTTATCGGTGCCGATGTATTGCCAGACGACCAGAAGCTGATTATTGAGGTTGCAAAGCTTATAAGAGTAGGCTATTTACAGCAGAATGCTTTCCATAGCGATGATACATATGTTACCATCGAAAAGCAGCTGTTGATGATGAAAACTATTCTGCACCTTTACGAGAAAACAAAGCACCTAGTAACTGCTAATATTCCAATCAGCAGAGTGCTTGAGCTTGGCTTGTTTGATAAGCTTGTAAAGATGAAGTATGATATTCCAAATAATAAGCTTGAAATGTTTGATGACTACATCAAAGAAATAGACGAAAAGCTTGCACATATTACAAATGTGCAGCTATAAATTCATTGAAAGAAGGTAATGCACCAATGATTATAGATTATGTGGGCGTTAAAGAAATAAACGGTTCACTTATAGTTATCGACGGAGTAAAAGATGCTTTCTTCGATGAGGTTGTGGACATTCGTTTAGAGGACGGTTCTATCCGTAAGGGCAGAATTGTAACAATGGAGGGTGAGCGTATTGTAGTACAGGTTTTTCAGGGTACTCGTGCAATCTCTCTTACAAATACAAGAACAAGACTGACAGGTCACCCAATGGAAATGCCACTTTCTCCAGAGATTGTAGGCAGAGTTTTCAACGGCTCAGGTGAGCCTATAGACGGACTTGGAGATGTTTTCCCAGATAAAAAGTACGACATCAACGGTTCACCTATAAATCCTGTATCCCGTGTTTATCCTCAGAACTATATAAACACAGGCATTTCAACTATAGATACACTTATGACACTTATCCGTGGTCAGAAGCTACCTATATTCTCTGGCTCTGGTATGAGCCACAACGAGCTTGCGGTACAGATTGTTCGTCAGGCTAAAATTGCAGACGATGACGACCAGGGCTTTGTAATTGTTTTTGCAGCTATGGGTGTTAAAAATGATGTTGCTGAGTATTTCAGAAAAAGCTTTGAGGAATCTGGTGTACTTCAGAGAGTAGTAATGTTCCTTAACCTTGCTAACGACCCGATCATCGAGCGTATTCTTACACCAAAATGTGCACTTGCAACAGCCGAATATTTAGCATTCGAGCAGAATAAGCATGTTCTTGTTATTATGACAGATATGACATCATACGCAGAGGCACTAAGAGAGTTCAGTACATCAAAGGGTGAAATCCCAGGCAGAAAGGGCTTCCCGGGTTATCTTTATTCAGACCTTGCTTCAATGTATGAGCGTGCAGGTATGATTCAGGGTAAATCAGGCTCAGTTACACAGATTCCTATTTTAACAATGCCTAACGATGATATCACTCACCCAATCCCAGACCTTACAGGCTACATCACTGAGGGTCAGATTGTTCTTGACAGAAGCTTACAGGGTCAGGGCATTTATCCACCGGTTTCTGTACTTCCATCACTTTCAAGATTGATGAAGGATGGTATAGGTAAGGGCTTTACAAGAGAAGACCATCAGGCACTGGCAAACCAGCTGTTTGCTTCATATGCAAGAGTAATGGATGCCCGTTCACTGGCTTCTGTAATCGGTGAAGAGGAGCTGTCAGCAGTTGATAAAAAGTATATGAACTTCGGTAAGCTGTTTGAAGACCAGTTTGTTAATCAGGGTAGCAAAGCAAATCGAAGCATTGAGCAAAGCCTTGATTTAGGCTGGAGATTGCTGTCACATCTTCCAAAAAGTGAGCTTGACCGTGTGGATGACGCTATTTTGAATGCACACTATATCGAGAACATAGAGGAATACGAGGCTGTCAACTCAGAGGAAAAATAAATTTTAATCTAAACTATAAAGGGTAGGTGAGAGCGTGTGGCAAATAATGCAGTTGCAACAAAGGGTAATTTAATAAACACAAAAAAATCCTTGGCTCTTGCAAAGGTTGGCTATGACCTTATGGATAAAAAGCGTAACATTCTTATAAGAGAAATGATGACACTTATCGATAAGGCAAACGAAATTCAAGGCAAAATTGATGACGCCTACAGTCAGGCATATCAAAGCCTGCAAACTGCCAACATTACATTGGGCTTTAACAGTGCCCGTGCAAATTCTATACCTGTAGAAAATTCACTTCAGCTTTCTTACAGAAGTGTAATGGGTGTAGAAATTCCTATTGTAACAATAGATTGCGACGATGTTAAAATTTCGCTTGATTATGGTATGTATGCTACAAATGGCGAGCTTGACGAAGCAAGATTTAAGTTTGTACAGGTTAAAAGACTTACAGCCGACCTTGCCGAGATTGAAAACAGCGTATACAGACTGGCTGTAGCAATTAAAACTACACAAAGACGAGCAAATGCTCTTAAAAATATTATGATTCCTCGTTTTGAGTCTAATGTTAAATTTATAACCGACGCTCTGGACGAAATGGACAGAGAGGAATTCTCACGAATGAAGGTTATAAAATCACAAAAACAAAGCAAAGAGCTACAGCAAAAAAGAATAGAAGCAATGGAATAATAATACAACACCCCACACAAAACGCTGTGTGGGGTGTAGCACTATATTTGTGTATATATGGAGAAATCTTATGTTAACATTATTACAAGCAGAAAAAGAACTACAAACAGCTTCCCAGCTAAATAAAGGCTTGTGGATACAGCACAGTATCTCTGTTGCTCAAAATGCAAAACTGATTGCAGAAAAGGTAGTCGGCATGGATAGTCAGAAAGCATATATATCAGGTTTATTGCACGACATAGGGCGTAGAGCAGGCATAACAGGAATAAAGC
>JAXJDU010000328.1:0-4106 GCA_036301785.1 Acutalibacteraceae bacterium
CTTCATATTTAACCTCCCATATACTCTCTTTCAGCGAATTATATGAGTGGTTGTATTATTATATGCTAATGCTTAACACAGTTTAAAATCCGTAAAATGTTTTTATTTTAAATTCTGTTAAAGCGTTATCTGCCAAGCTCATCAGCTCTTTTTGTACAAGCCTGCATAGCGTCTTTGATATTCTGGTAGAAACCACCCTTATCAAGAACATCTAATGCAGCCAGAGTTGTACCACCTGGTGAAGAAACCTTTTTAATCAGCACATCAGGTGTATCACCGGATTCCATCAGCATTTTTGCACTGCCCTTTAAGGTTGCACATATCAAATCCATTGCAACATCAGCAGAAATACCTTGCTCAGTTGCATAGTCACACATAGCCTTTGCAAACAAATAAACATATGCAGGACTGCTGCCATTTACTGAAATTATTGTGTTCATCTGACTTTCTGGTAAAACCTGACAAACACCAGAGGTTGCAAACATATTCTTAACAACCTCAAAATCCTCTTCTGAAATATTCTCAGAAGGACACAAAGCAGTTGCACCACAGCCAAGCAGTAGTGGTGTGTTAGGCATAACACGCACACAAGGGCACATTTTACCAAGAGTTGATACCACATACCCTATAGAAATTCCTGCTGCGATAGAAACCATAACTGTATTTTCTGTAACCGTATCCTTTATCCCATCTAAAACCTCCTGATAATTCTGAGGCTTTACAGCTAAAACAACAAAGTGGCTGTTTTCTACCACTGAGTTTGCACTGTCGCAGGTATTAATTCCCTGACTGCTCATAAGCTGCAGCTTTTCTTTATCTAAGTCAAACACATAAATATCGCTTGCGTTTGCTACATTATTGCTTAGCATACCGTTTATAATTGCAGTTGCCATATTGCCTGCACCGATAAAACCTATTTTATTCATTTAATTCACCCTTTTATTAGTTTTTCACAAAGTTTTTATTAATTATAGCACACTTACAAATTTGTGTAAATGTGTTGTTATTCAAAACACACGATAACTGCAAAAAACAGAAGCTACCATAGGTAACTTCTGTTTATGTCGATTATCATAGCAGTGTATTAAACACACTGCACTATTTTATGCAACTGCGTCTTTATATGCCTGATGGCAGCTATCGCACATACCATTGTACTGGATAGAATTTTTCTCGTTAGGAGCTGAGAATGTCTGCTGGCAGCTGTCACATACAACATCGCCACTGAAGTCGATATCGTCAACTGTGATTGAGCCATCCTCTACACCTGCGTAACAGTCAGCACACCATAGCTTTTTGAAGTTGTAATCCTCTGTTGGCTTGAAATACTCTAAATTTGCAACCATCTTTTTGCAGTTAGGACATTCAACAACACCTTCTTCAGCTGGCTCTTCGTCTGTTGTGTCAGCCTCTGAGCTTGATGTATCGCTTGAATCATCACTTGAAGTATCAGTTGATGTGTCACTTGATGTGTCGCTTGAGGTATCAGATGAGCTGTTATCCTGCTCTGCTACCTCTGTAGCTGCCTCTGGTGTGTCTACTGGCTTTGCAGGACTACCACCGTTTTCATTTGCACTTATTGAAAAAAGTATAACGACAATTGTAACAATTATTGCAAACGCTACAACGCCTATTGCTAAGCTGGATTTTTTATCATTGCTAGAGTTATTGTTCATAATAAACCCCTCCGTTATTAATAACTTATTTGATCTTAAATTCAAAGCTTTAATTTAAAAAGCCTTTACATTATCAGCTTACTGAGCAACCTCTGTTGCTGTTGTTGTATTTTCTGATGGCTTTGCAGGGCTGCCACCATCCTGATTAGCACTGATTGAGAATAAAGCTACAACCACAGCTACGATTATTGCAAAAGCTACAATACCTAAAAGCAAGCTTGAATTTTTACCGTCATTTGCATTGTTGTTCATAAATGAACCTCCCCATTTTTCATTAAATTATCTCTATTTCTTTATGGCTGTATATACACTTAACTAATTATATAATATGTACATATAACCAATAAACCTTAAGAATATTTTAGCTTTTATAACTTTGTTTGTCAATATATAAAGTAAAATATTTGTTGCTATACTGTTGCTATACTAATGTAATATAGATTTATGAATACAAAATAATACCGAATTTTTGTTTAAGACTTTTATTTCCTTTTCAAATGTGTTATACTAATTAAATAACACTCTAGGAGGAAATAAAATGAAGCCTATCGGTTTTGATAATCAAAAATATTTAATTACTCAATCAGAGCAGATTCGTAAGCGTATAGCTGAATTTGGTGGTAAGCTATACCTTGAGTTTGGTGGAAAGCTTTTTGACGATTACCATGCTTCAAGAGTTTTGCCTGGATTTGCACCTGACAGCAAAATAAAAATGTTGCAGCAGCTGAAGGACGATGTTGAAATAGTAATTGCTATTAATGCTGCTGATATTGAAAAAAATAAGGTTCGTGGTGATTTGGGTATCACCTATGATAACGATGTTCTTCGTTTAATAGACACCTTCAGAGAAATGGATATTTATGTAGGAAGCGTTGTTCTTACCTGCTATAACAATCAGCCATCGGCAAATGCCTTTTTAAAGCAGCTTACAAATCTTGGTGTTCGTTGCTATCGCCATTACCCTATTGCTGGTTATCCTTCTGATGTAAAGCACATTGTAAGTGAAGAAGGTCTGGGCAAAAACGAATATATCGAAACAAAACGCTCTTTGATTGTTGTAACTGCACCTGGCCCTGGCAGTGGTAAAATGGCAACCTGTTTAAGTCAGCTATATCACGACCATAAAAGAGGTATTACTGCTGGCTATGCTAAATTTGAGACCTTCCCTATCTGGAATTTACCTTTAAAGCATCCTGTTAACCTTGCTTATGAGGCTGCTACAGCTGACCTGAATGATGTTAACATGATAGACCCATTCCATTTAGAGGCTTACGGAAAAACTGCTGTTAACTATAACAGAGATGTCGAGATTTTCCCTGTACTTAACACTATGTTCGAAAGAATACAGGGTACATCACCTTATAGCTCTCCTACTGATATGGGTGTAAACATGGTAGGTAACTGCATTATCGATGATGAAGCCTGCCGTACTGCTTCTAAAATGGAAATTCTACGCCGTTATTATGCAGCCTGTGTTAAGCGTTACCGTGGTAAAAGCAACAACGAAAACGAGGTTACTAAGCTTGAAATTCTGATGAACAAGGCAAAAATAACTACAGACATCTTCCCTGCTATTTCAGCTTCGCTGTTAAAAGCAGAAACAACGGGTGCTCCTGCTGGTGCTATTGTACTGCCTAATGGTCAGGTTGTAACTGGTAAAACCTCTGACACTCTTGGTGCTGCATCTGCTATGCTGCTTAACGCTTTAAAGGTATTGGGTGGTATTGACGATAAGCTTGATTTGATATCAGCAAATGTACTGGAGCCTATATGTAATTTAAAAACACAATATTTAAAACACAAAAACCCTCGTTTACACACTGATGAGGTTTTAATTGCACTTACAATTTCTGCCTTAAACGACCCTGTTGCTAAATCTGCGATTGAACAGCTTGAGAATCTGAAGGGAAGCGATGCACACTTCACTGTTATTCTAAGTGAAGAGGACGAGCTTAACCTGAGACGCTTAGGTATAAATGTAAGCTGTGAACCAATATATGAAAATAACCGTTTGTATCATAAGTAAAATAAAAAGCTTCAAATCTGTTTTTAGATTTGAAGCTTTTTTGCTTGATAAATTGTAGTTTGGCAGGGGCTTTGCCCCTGAGCAATCAATTTGCTTCGCAAATTGGTTACATTACCCACCAGCCTTTGAAAAGGCTGGACCTAAACTTTACGCTTGAGTGCCTGCTACGCAGTCACTCAAGATACGCACAAAACCAAACGGAACTACCCTAACGAAAAAAACAAATTCCAGCCAAACGTAGTTTGACTAAGCGTGGGGGATTCCATAAGGGGGACTTTGTCCCCCTTTGGTCGTGTGGGGAGGGTTAAGGGAGGGGATTTCGAAATTCCCTCCCTTACAATCTTTGCTTACTTTCTTTTGTAAGAAAGTAAGTCCCCGTGCGGGACTAGCACTTTAAATAATAA
>JAXJDU010000329.1:0-3113 GCA_036301785.1 Acutalibacteraceae bacterium
AACATTAGCAGGAATTGTTATCTTAAAGGCTTTATATTCAATTGTAATGTCAGCAGTATTTCTTACTTGTGGTTCTGGTTGTTCCTGTAATCCTGTTGGTGGTGTAATCTCAACAAATTTTGCTTTGTTTTTAGGTGTTATAATATCATCCTTTGTGCTACGAATCCAGCCTGCAAATGTTGATTTGGATATACTGTTGGCAGTACACCATTCTGTCATCGATAGACTACTTGCCTCATAATTAGCTATTAATTTTAGCTTTTCTTCTTTAGTTCTTCTTGTCGCCATATTAAAATCCTCCTTTTAATGAGAATTATATCCCATTAAAAAGAGGATGGGTAGGCGTGCTTGAGTTGACGCTTACCATGTCCCATACAAAAATCCTCCGTTCAACAAGATATAAACCTCATTGAACGGAGGATAAATAAGCATACTTCAGTTAACACTTATGTTAACTAATTTTTTATCAAAGAATACGCTTTCTTCTTCTCCACAAAACAATACCGGTAGTTGAACCTATAGCCACTACACTCACACTTGCACCAGTATACAGTCTGAAATTTCCTACTCTGACATTTTTAACTCTGTCTAAATTCCATTCGTTACCAGCTTCATCTACCAATGTTATATCGATATTATGTAAGCCTTCTTTCAGAACAAATGTCAGCAATTTCTTTTCTTTGTCGTATTCAAAAGGAATTTCAGTTCTTTCACCATTTCTTGGACATTCATAAACCTTGCACAAATCAGCGTTCAGTGTTTCAGTTATATTAGTCAATGAAATTGTTACTTCCTTTGTAAAGAAGTAATTGTGCCAGTTAACAAAATCCTCTGGTGTTTTTGCAGAAGGTGATTCGTTATCAATGTGGATTTCAGCCAAATCTAAATAAACATTTTCATCTTTACTTACCGATAAGTACATTCTTGTATCCAGACTATCATCACGGAAGGTTTCAGAAAAATATGAAGCTGGAAGCTGAATTTCAGTAATTACTGCAGTCTCGGAAATATTATTAGGTGTAACTGTTGCTTCATCATCTCCTGGTAAATACTTCTTATCATCTTCTCGCAGCGTTAAAACACCAGATTTTTCATCATCCTTCAGCTTAATTACGCTAACAGATAACTCTTTAAAATCACCGGCTTTTTTACTTATAGCATTTCCGTTTTCATCCATTAAAGAATAATATCCTGTTTTTTCCTTCAGGCTACTGTTATTAATATATGCCAGTACATCTGTTTCTACCATTCTGAAATATGTATCATTAATCGGTTCACTTCTGTTACCAGCCTTATCAACAGCAGTATAGGTTATAGCGTACACACCATCCTTGTTAAAGTTTGGTACAGTAAATTGCTTCTTCTTTACCGGAACAGACAATGTTTCTGATAAAGAGTCTACAGTTACCTTTTCGAACTCTTTACCGTTCTTGTATTCTGGTCTGTATATATCAGCTTTAATTTCGATTCTGTCAAAATTGATATCATCAAACTCAATAGATGGAGCAGGTGTATGATTCTTTTCATCTGTTTGCGTATAAATCATTGAAAACGGTGTTTTCACAAAATCCTTCTCATACGCCATCTTATTATTACGACTGTAAATTTCAGGTACCTTAGTATCTATTTCATAAACAGCACTTTTTATACTTGGTGATGTGTTACCTGCACGGTCGGTTGGTGAAATAGAAATTTTATAAATACCATCCTCTTTAAACTCAATCTGTAATGTATGCTTGTCTCCATTGTTAACCCAATCTGAAACAAATCCGAAATTATACCAATCACCATCTTCAGGGTCATGTCCTGTACCAGAGCCCTTGCTTTGAACAACAATATTCATATCGCTCTCTAAGAAGTTATGTTCCACAACATCTATTGTTACTGTTTTTGAAGTATTGAAATAGATCTGCTTATCATCTACATTTCCAAGCTCCTTAAAGTTTGTGGTGAGCACAGGGGCAGTTGCATCTACATTGAATATTGCAAAGAAATCATTTTTCACATTCTGGTCTTTGTTGGTAGTAATATCTGTTTTATGTCCACCACAGTCTGTTCCTGTAAACATAAAGCTATAGTCACCTTCATAGAATACAAATGTAGCTACATGCTCATTACTGTTAGTTGCACTTGTAACAAACTCATATGGAACCTGTGCGTCTGTATATGTATTTCTAATAGTTGGCAGCATAAGCTGAGGGTCAAAGTTTCTTTCTGTTACAGTTACAACAAATGTAGTGCTATCCTTATAATACATATCATTTACAGGGTCTACAGCATTTGTTATTGATACCTTTGGTGCAATGGTATCAATTGTGAAAGCTTCGCTTTGCATTGTTTCGCATGTATTTTTAGATCTGTCTGTCGCTCTGAAGCTCATAACGATATCGTTGTCATCATCTGTAAAGGTAAATACCTGTGAAACCTCTGTAATAAGGTTTCTGTCAGTTTTAGTTACCTGCCAGCCATTATCTATAATATCGCTTTCTTTATATCCGGCATTATTGCTGATTGTAGTTACAACATCTTTAAAGCTGTTCTTTTCTGATGCTTGTGAATGCACAAGCTCTCTTAAACCAGCCTTTTCGTCAGAAATTGTTACTTTAAATTTAACTGGTCCGGTATAAAGCTTATTACCAGCCATATCGGTCATAGATTCATTATCTGGTAATGGTTCTATTGTTATCACTGGTGGTACTTCTTCAACTACAAACGCCTGTGGGGTTTGTTCCTGTGATGTGTTTTCAGCTCTATCTGATACCTGTGCATAAATCTGTCCCTTAAAGCCTGCAGGAATAGTGCAAACTGCATTTTTATTCATTACATTTATTTCATGCACCTTTTCAGCTACAACCTCTCCCTTATCATACGATACCAATCGGAATAACACCTTATTCAAGCCTGAAGAAGGTATTTTGTCGTCCACTGTAACAACAGCATTAAACTGCTTTTTAAAATAGAATCCATATTCTAATTCTTCTATAAATTCTTCAGCCTCAGAGATATTATCTTCTGTTACAGGCTTGAAATTAAATTTATCAACAGTTGGAGATACGGAATCTATTGTGAATTTTTCGGTAGTAGTTGTATCAGCTTTAATCAACGCATTATCA
>JAXJDU010000330.1:0-4340 GCA_036301785.1 Acutalibacteraceae bacterium
CTCGTACTCAACATGTGATGTGTTAATTGTGATACCACGCTCTCTCTCCTCTGGAGCCTTATCGATGTTAGCGTAGTCAACGAAATCTGCAGCACCACCTAGGTTTAGAACCTTTGTGATAGCAGCTGTTAGTGTTGTTTTACCGTGGTCAACGTGACCGATTGTACCAATGTTAACATGTGGTTTATTTCTTTCAAATTTTTCCTTTGCCATTGGAATTGCCTCCCTTAAATAAAAATTTTAGGTTATATATTATATTCCCTTAACCCCTATTTTACCAATATTATCGGTAAATTGCAAGGGGTTAAGTAAATTTATAATTAATTTTTTAGAAGTTTTTGTTAAATTTTATTAATTTTACTTAATAAAATTAAGCATCCTTCTTGTTACGCTTAGCCATGATATCCTCAGATACTGACTTTGGAACCTCTGCATAGTGGCTTGGCTCCATTACATACTGACCACGGCCCTGTGTATTAGAACGCATATCTGTAGCGTAACCGAACATCTCTGATAGAGGTACATTAGAGTTAATTCTCTGTGCACCGTTCTCAGCTTCCATACCCTGAATCATACCACGACGAGAGTTAAGGTCACCGATAACGTCACCCATGTACTCCTCTGGTACAATAACTGTAACCTTCATGATAGGCTCCATAAGAACAGGGTCTGCCTTTCTCATAGCCTCTTTGAATGCCATAGAACCAGCAATCTTAAATGCCATTTCTGATGAGTCAACCTCATGGTAAGAACCATCATATAGTGTAACCTTACAGTCAACTACATTGTAACCTGCAAGTACACCGCTTAGCATTGCACCCTGGATACCTGCATCAACAGCTGGAATGTATTCCTTAGGAATAGCACCACCAACGATGTTGTTGATGAACTCGTAGCCCTTGCCTGGGTTTGGCTCAACCTTAATCTTAACATGACCGTACTGACCCTTACCACCAGACTGTCTAGCGTACTTCTGGTCAACATTAGCCTCGCTACGGATAGTCTCTTTGTAAGCAACCTGTGGAGCACCGATGTTAGCCTCTACCTTGAATTCTCTTAGTAGACGGTCAACGATGATTTCTAGGTGAAGCTCACCCATACCTGCGATAATTGTCTGGCCTGTTTCTTCGTCTGTATAAGCCTTGAATGTTGGGTCCTCTTCTGCAAGCTTTGCAAGAGCAATACCCATCTTCTCCTGGCCTGCCTTTGTCTTTGGCTCGATAGCAACATGGATAACTGGCTCTGGGAATTCCATAGACTCTAGAATTACAGGGTTCTTCTCGTCACATAGAGTATCACCTGTAGTTGTATACTTTAGACCAACAGCAGCAGCGATATCACCTGAATAACAAGTGTCGATATCCTTTCTGTCGTTAGCGTGCATCTGTAGAATTCTACCGATACGCTCACTCTTATCCTTTGTAGCATTATAAACATTTGTACCTGCGTTTACGCTACCTGAGTAAACTCTGAAGAAGCATAGCTTACCAACAAATGGGTCTGTTGCAATCTTAAACGCAAGAGCAGAGAATGGCTCGCTGTCTGATGCAATTCTGCAAGTTTCCTCTTCTGTATCTGGGTTTACACCCTTGATAGCAGGAATATCTGTTGGAGCTGGCATATAGTCAACAACAGCATCAAGAAGTAGCTGTACACCCTTGTTACGGTATGATGTACCACAAGTTACAGGAACCATCTCGTTGTCAATTGTAGACTGACGGATCTGAGCTCTGATCTCTTCGATTGTAAGCTCCTCGCCACCAAAGTACTTCTCCATTAGCTCGTCATTGCACTCAGCAACACACTCGATCAGCTCGTCGTGATACTTCTGTGCAAGCTCTTTCATGTCCTCAGGAATTTCTTCCTCACGTACATCTTTACCAAGGTCATCATAATAAACATGAGCCTTCATTTCTACAAGGTCGATAATACCCTTAAATTCATCCTCAGCACCGATTGGAAGCTGAATTGGAACGGCATTACACTTTAGTCTGTCCTTCATCATCTGAACAACTCTGTAGAAGTCAGCACCCATAATGTCCATCTTATTTACATAAACCATTCTAGGTACTTTATAGTTGTCAGCCTGTCTCCAAACTGTCTCAGACTGAGGCTCTACACCACCCTTAGCACATAGAACTGTTACAGAACCGTCAAGAACTCTTAGTGAACGCTCAACCTCTACTGTAAAGTCAACGTGACCAGGTGTATCGATGATGTTAATTCTAACATCTTTCTTATCTCTGTCTTTCCAGAAGCATGTAGTAGCAGCAGATGTAATTGTAATACCTCTTTCTTGCTCCTGTACCATCCAGTCCATAGTTGCGCCACCCTCGTGAGTTTCGCCTAGCTTATGGTTGATACCTGTATAGAACAAGATACGCTCTGTTGTAGTAGTTTTACCGGCATCAATATGAGCCATGATACCGATGTTTCTTGTTTGTTCAAGAGATACCTGTCTAGCCATAATAGCCTCCTTAAATTATTACCATCTGTAATGAGCGAAAGCCTTGTTTGCTTCTGCCATTCTGTGTGTTTCGTCACGCTTCTTAGCTGCACCACCAACACCGTTGATAGCGTCTAGAATCTCACCAGCAAGTCTTTCCTTCATTGTTCTCTCTGAACGAAGTCTTGCATAGTTTGATAACCAACGAAGACCAAGTGTCTGTCTTCTTTCAGGACGAACCTCCATAGGTACCTGGTAAGTAGCACCACCTACACGGCGAGCCTTTACCTCTAGTACAGGCATAATGTTTTCCATAGCCTGCTCAAATGTCTCGATAGGATCGTTACCTGTTTTTTCCTTAATGATGTCGAATGCACCATAAACAATTTTCTGTGCTACACCCTTCTTACCATCATACATCACGTTGTTGATAAGGCGTGTAACTAGCTTTGAATTGTATAGTGGATCTGGCAAAACGTCACGCTTTGCAACTGAACCTCTTCTTGGCATTTTACTTCCCTCCTTCACAATTTTTGAGATATCATAGGTACTCGAAAGTGACAACTCCCGTTTTGTCAATACTGAGGCTTATCTATATATAAAAGCACATCTGTATTGTACTGTAACTATCTTAGTTGTCTTTTTTTAATTAGTTTTCCTATGGGTTAAATTAGATTACTTACCAGCCTTTGGACGCTTAGCACCGTACTTAGAACGAGACTGCATTCTCTTTGCAACGCCCTGTGCATCAAGTGTACCTCTGATGATGTGGTAACGTACACCAGGGATATCCTTAACTCTACCACCACGAATTAGAACAACGCTGTGCTCCTGTAGGTTGTGGCCAACACCTGGGATATATGAAGTAACCTCAATACCATTTGATAGTCTTACTCTGGCAATCTTTCTAAGAGCTGAGTTAGGCTTCTTAGGTGTAGCAGTTTTTACAGCAGTACATACGCCTCTCTTCTGTGGTGAGCTCTGGTTGATAGCAACTCTCTTCTTTGAGTTCCAACCCTTCAGCAGAGCAGGAGCCTTAGCTTTCTTCTCTGTAACCTGACGACCCTTTCTAACCAACTGATTAAATGTAGGCATAGTTCTCCTCCTTTCCTCAAACAATAAATTTTTTTATATGTTAATATGCGTAATTTATTATAACGCATTTAACAGCAATTATTCCAATTATAAGCACTGCTTACAAATATAAGCAAAACCTATAATTTTTGGCGTAAGGCTTGTACTTTTTTATCGACTTTCAACAGCAAGTTTTCACCGTTTTTCTTATAAAAATATACTACCCAACAGTTTCATATCATAACATAAATACCAGCATTTTGTCAACCGTTATTTTTCTGATTTTTGCGATTTTCAGCTGATTTACAACGCTTTTATCTAGTAAAATTTTACCCTGCTAAAACCAAATTTCCTTTTAAAAACACAACAGCTCCAGCGATATAATATCACCAGAGCTGTAGCTATTTTATAGCTTTTATTAAGTTGATTAATGATTTTTTACTTTCTTATCTTACAGTAGAGCCTACTTCCATATCGTCAACAAATACTACCTTTACAGTGTCACCACTGTCTGCTGCAAGAATCATACCACAGCTTTCTACACCACAAAGCTTTGCAGGTTTAAGGTTAGCAACCAAAATTACATTATGACCAATCAAGTCCTCTGGCTTATAATACTGTGCAATACCACTTGCTACAGTACGCTCGCCAACACCATCATCAAGTGTTAACTTTAGTAGCTTCTTTGCCTTTTTAACAGGCTCACAAGCCTTAATTTTTGCTACTCGTAACTCACCCTTTGCGAAATCGTCAATAGCAATCTGTGGCTTTTCTTCGATTTCTTTCTTTGGTTTTTCAGCCTCGGCATTATTTTTAATAA
>JAXJDU010000331.1:0-3132 GCA_036301785.1 Acutalibacteraceae bacterium
GGGTAGTTCCGTTTGGTTTTGTGCGTATCTTTAGTGACTGCGTAGCAGACACTAAAGCGTAAAGTTTAGGTCCAGCCTTTTCAAAGGCTGGTGGGTAATGTAACCAATTTGCGAAGCAAATTGATTGCTCAGGGGCAAAGCCCCTGCAAACTACAATTTACATAATAACCAAAAGACGATTTACAGCTGAAAGCTTATGTAAATCGTCTTTTTTAAACTTTATTTTTTAACTTTATATAAAACTACAGATTACATTTTATGCACAGTTTGCGATGATATTTTTATTCTTATTATTGCTATTTTTAAAATTTAATAGTATACTAAGGTTAAAATAAAATTAACAATTATTTCATATATTCGGCAGGTGATTTAATGAGTTTGCTTGAATTAAAATATAAACAAGAGATATTAATAGAAAAAGTGAAATATGAGGTTTTGAGTATTACAAGATTCCGTGAGAAATCGTCGTATTGGATTGAATACTCGTTAAGGCGTTTAGATGATTATAAAATATTTTATCTTAATGTTGAGCTGTCATCTAAGGCTATATTATATGAGATTTTAGAAAACACAAGAATTGACCTGAATATGAATATAAGCTTTCAGGGGAATAGCTATGAATTATATGAAAAAGGTACTGGTGTAGCAGAGTTTTGTTATGGTATGACAGATATCAGATTGTATGAAGAAGTAAGCTACTATGAGTATCAGAGCAGACGAGATAAAAAAATCTTTTTATCTGTAGAAAAGTGGTATGATGAAACTGAGGTAAGCTTAGGCAGACTGCTTAAGCCATCGGCTATAAGGTATTAATATAAATTTATAAAAAGGTGGTAAAATGAACGGGATATTAAGAAAGTCGCAGGTTCTCTATATTGATAACAAAAGATATGTAGTCCTCAATATGGTAGAATATCAGGAGGATTCCTGGATTTGGCAAGAATATGAAATAAAAAATGACTCCAATCAGCACAGATGGCTGTGTATAGAGAAAAACGAGCAGGGACAGACAGAATATTCAATATATTCTCCGTTTTATGGCGTTGTAAATACAAATGCAATGTCAGTTACTGTAAACGGAAAAGAATATGAGCTATACGAAAAAGGTGTAGCAACTGTAAGAAATTATTTTGGTAATGCTGATGTAGATATTCGTGAGAAATGTCGCTATATCGACTATGCTACAAAGGACGAGCAGTTTTTTATTTCGGTTGAAATGTGGGGCAGAGAAATCGAAAAAAGCATAGGAGAATATATTGACGGCTCAAGGGTTAAAATCACCGATGAAATGGCTACTGTGAATTTTCAGGGGTATCAGGGAAATTACAGTAATTATCAGGGTAATTACAATAACTATCAGAGTAATTACAATGGCTATCAGGGCAACTACAATAATTATCGTAGTAATTACAATGGTTATCAGGGTGCTGCAAGTAACTATCAGTATAACAGCAGAAGCACCGGAAGCAGCAGCTCGATAAATCCTGTTATCGTAGCACTTCTTTTTCTGCCATTTATTCTTACAGTAATATTGCCAGCATGTGCAGGCTCATTAACAAATAAGTCGATTCAAAAGCATCTTGAAAAGAAAACAAACACCTATACATATGTAACATCAGTTACAAATAATTCAAATAATAAGAAGGCTAAGGTTTATAAATCGGATTTTCAGACTATAGATGCAACCGTGAAAAATATAATCGATGCTGTACCAGAGGGAATAACAGATGTAATAGACTCTGACCCTAACACAGAGGAAGATGGTATAGGATTACATACCAAAAAAGAATTTGCCTATGTGTATCTTGAGGACCAGGAGGTGTATGTGCAGGTTTCGGACAAAGCATTTGTAAATGATAATAACGGTTCAACTTATCATAACAGACGCCATAGACATTATTACAATTCGTACAGAAGTACAAGCCGAAGCAGTGAATATACAACCTACAGCAGATCTGCAAGACAACAAAGTATAAACAGCAGACGCTCAAGTGGTGGCGGAACAAGCTCTGGTAAATAATAAAAAATAACAATCAGAAAGGAGAAAAAGTATGGAAACATTATTTTCAGAAGTATTGGAAACATTATTATACGGAGGATTAGGCTTAGTCCTGATGCTGGTAAGTGTGTTTATATTTGACCTGACAGTACCTTATGATTTTAATAAAGAATTACAGGAAAAGAATGTAGGTGCTGGATTTATGATGGCTGGTCTGTTTATAGCAGTAGCAATCATAGTAAGAACTGTAATTATGTAAAAAAATGCTGACAGAGAGGATGAAAAAAATATGGATACAATTTGGTTTAAGCTGCTAGAAATAATTATTTATGTTGCAATCGGAATTATCTTTTGCTTTGTAGGATATAAAATAATTGAGTTTCAGTACAGAAAATATTTTAAATTAACAGAAGAGGTAGACAACCATAATAAAGCAGTTGGAATAATGCTAAGTGGATTTTTTATTGCAATTGGTATTATTATGAGTGGTGTACTATAAAATGGAAAATAAATCAACAAAGTTTGATTGTAAGCTGTTACTGGTAACAACACTGTTTATATCGATATGCTCTATTATTTATGAGTTGCTTATAAGCAGTATAAGCTCATATCTGCAAGGCGACAGTGTTTTGCAATTTTCTATTACGATTGGATTATATATGAGTGCAATGGGAATTGGCTCATATATATCCAAGTACATAAAAAATAAATTATTCGATAAATTTATTTTTATAGAGATGAGCATAGGAATACTGGGTGGATTTTCAAGCTTGATTTTATTTCTGGTAAACATATACACAGATATTTATATACTTATAATGTATATACTGATTATCTTAATAGGAATATTCGTAGGATTGGAAATACCAATTCTGACAAGAATCATAGAAAACAATGAGAGCAATGTCAGAAAAAATCTTGCGAATATTTTTACTTTTGATTATATAGGAGGCTTAGTAGGCTCAATACTGTTTCCTATATTGCTATTTCCAAAATTGGGCTTTATTACTACTGCGTTTTTAGTAGGTACACTTAACATACTGGTAGCGTTCATTATTATTTTAAAATATAAGAATTTTATCTTTAATTATAAGCTGGTTAAAGTAATTGCTGCAATATTACTTAGTGTGATA
>JAXJDU010000332.1:0-2703 GCA_036301785.1 Acutalibacteraceae bacterium
AAGGGCTTTGCCCTTGACCCAAAAGCCTTTAAAAAGGCTTTACCCAAACTTTAAGTTTGGGTTTGTGCGTAACTCATCGACAAACTACAATTTTTAGATATTCCCAATATACAAGCATAGGCTGTAACCAGAATCATAGTTACAGCCTAAATTTGTTGATTAAATCAGCAAGCGTCGTTTCGCTTACTGCGTTTTTTTACTTCTTTTTTGTCATCAGAATCATCCAGCAAAAGCTTTCTCTCCTGATTATGGATAATTGTAACAACGCTAGGGTCTTTTACAGTTTCAGCTGAAATTATAACCTTTTCGATTGTTATATCTGATGGTACCTTAAACATAAGGTCCATAAGAATATTTTCCATAATAGAACGCAAGCCTCTTGCACCAGTGTTTTCTTCCATTGCCTTTTCAGCAATAGCAACAAGTGCCTCTTCCTCAAACTCAAGCTCTACATTGTCAAGCTCAAAAATCTTTTTGTACTGCTTAACAAGTGAGTTTTTAGGCTCGGTCAGAATTCTGATAAATCCATCTTTATCAATAGCATTAAGATGTGTAATAATAGGCAATCTGCCTATAAGCTCTGGGATAAGACCGTATTTTACAAGGTCGTGTGGTACAACATTGCTCATCCAGCTGTTTTCCCTTGCAAGCTGGTCTTTGGACTTAACATCAGCACCAAAGCCGATTGCAGAGCTTGTTACACGCTTTTCCATTGTTTTTTCCAGACCGTCAAAGGCACCACCACATATAAACAGAATATCCTTTGTGTTTATACGCAGGCACTCCTGCTGTGGGTGCTTTCTGCCACCCTGTGGTGGAACATTAGCGTCTGTACCCTCAAGAATTTTAAGCAAAGCCTGCTGAACACCCTCACCACTTACATCTCGTGTAATAGATGGGTTTTCTGACTTTCTTGATATTTTATCTATTTCATCAATATAGATAATTCCCTTTTCTGCCTTTGCAATATCAAAATCTGCTGCCTGAATAAGACGAAGCAGGATATTTTCTACATCTTCACCAACATAGCCTGCCTGTGTAAGAGTAGTAGCGTCTGCAATAGCAAAAGGTACATCAAGAATTTTTGCTAAATTCTGAGCCAGAAATGTTTTACCTGTACCTGTAGGGCCAAGCATTAAAACATTGCTCTTGATAAATTCAACATCATCATCTGTATTATTTATTCTTTTGTAGTGGTTGTATACAGCAACGCAAAGCGTCTTTTTGGCTTCGTCCTGTCCTACAACATATTCATCAAGCCCAGCCTTAATCTGCTCTGGCTTTAAAAGTGGCTTTTGCTTTTGATTTTTGGCTGATTTTTTGCTTGATGTAGGCACTGGTGCACTGTCGTCAAGAATAGTCTGACATAACCCTATACATTCTTCGCAAATATAAACACCGTTACCCTCAATAAGTCTTATAGAATCACTTTGTGGTCTGCCACAAAAGGAACAACAAAGCCTTCTTTTATCATCCTTGCCTGCCATAATACAACTCCTCTCTATCTTATAGTTAAATTATCTGCTAACTACCTTATCAATCAGACCATACTCACAAGCCTCTTGTGCTGACATAAAGTTGTCACGGTCTGTATCCTTCTCGATTACCTCGATAGGCTGACCTGTATTCTCTGAAAGAATACCATTCAGTCTTGTCTTGATACGGTCGATATAATTAGCATGAATCATAATGTCAGACGCCTGACCCTTGAAGCCACCTAGTGGCTGATGAATCATGATGTCTGCATTTGGCAAAGCGTAACGCTTACCCTTTGCACCTGATGATAGCAAGAACGCACCCATGCTTGCTGCCATACCCATGCATATAGTAGAAACATCGCACTTGATATACTGCATTGTATCGTAAATTGACATACCAGCAGTTACAGAGCCACCTGGGCTGTTGATATAAAGTGAAATATCCTTTGTTGGGTCCTGACTTTCAAGATATAGAAGCTGTGCAACAACAACACTTGCAGAAGCGTCGTTTACCTCGCCTGTAAGCATTACGATTCTCTCGTTCAATAGTCGTGAGAAAATATCGTAAGAACGCTCTCCACGGCTTGTTTGCTCAACTACATAAGGTACAAAATTACTATTCATAATCTCCATTGTAAACATTCCTTTCAAAATACATTATATTTTTTTTGCAGATAGCAGAATTGTATCTGCTATCTGCATAAGTAAGTCCCCAAAACTATACCGTATTATCTTTATAATAATAGGCTAAATATAATGTAATTATTCATAAAGGCTTAATTACTCTTTAATAGCACTTTCTTTTACAAAATCCATAGCCTTCTCTACAGCTATATCCTTCTTCAGGTCTTCAACAGCAATAGCGTTCTTAGCCTGCTCAACCTCAACCTTGTACATATCAGCAAGCTTTACAAACTCAGCCTCTACATCCTCATCAGAAACCTCTGTAAAGCCCTCTAGCTCAGCAATCTTCTCAAGAGCTAGTCTTAGCTTAACTCTCTTTTCAGCCTGTGGCTTGTATGACTCAGCGATTGTGTTGATGTCCATACCTGTGTACTCAAGATATGTCTTCATATCCATACCCTGTGAACGTAGACGCATATCGAACTCACGAATCATATCGTTAACCTTGTTTGTGTACATAACCTCTGGAACCTCTGCCTGTAGTAGGTCACATAGCTTGTCGATAATCTGTCTTTCTGAATCAGACTCAGCCTCGTTCTGT
>JAXJDU010000333.1:0-3462 GCA_036301785.1 Acutalibacteraceae bacterium
ACTTCTTCACCGAAGTCTCCTTCTTTTTTTGCATAAAAATCAGGCTGCCTCACTTGATTAGTGAGACAGCCCCTTTTGGTGCAGGTAACAGGACTTGAACCTGCATGAAATTGCTTTCATATGGACCTGAACCATACGCGTCTGCCAATTCCGCCATACCTGCAAAATATGCTCTCTGATTTTTACACGGCAGAGAGTTGCCGAGGTGGAGCACATAGCTTTATCCACATAAATGCTTAGAAAATATCAGCTACTTTCTACAGCTTCATTATTATAGCACACTGTTCTTGAAAAAGCAAGTACTAAATTGAAAAAATAACAAAATTATAGAAAAATTTCCTTTATTGAAAATTCAGGTTATATAATAAAAATTATATTTTAAATTAAGGTTGAAAAAAATAAATATATATGAGATAATTATAAAAATAAGAATGACTACTATTTATTTTAAATGTTTCATAAGTTAATATACTGAAAATAAAAGATAAAAGAGGTGCAAAATGGCAGAGAGAAAAATTGTTATTAAGGGTGCAAATGAGCATAACCTTAAAAATGTAGATGTAGAAATTCCAAGAGATAAGCTGGTTGTTATAACAGGCTTGTCAGGCTCAGGTAAATCCTCACTTGCGTTTGATACAATATATGCCGAGGGTCAGAGAAGATATGTAGAGTCACTGTCGTCTTATGCAAGAATGTTTTTAGGGCAGATGGAAAAGCCGAATGTTGAAAGCATAGAGGGTTTGTCGCCTGCAATTTCAATAGACCAGAAAACAACTTCAAAAAATCCTCGTTCAACGGTAGGTACTGTAACAGAAATTTATGACTACCTAAGACTTATGTATGCAAGAATCGGTGTGCCTCATTGTCCTGTTTGTGGTAAAGAAATTAAACAGCAAACCATAGACCAGATTGTTGATAAGGTAATGGAGCTTGAAGAAAGAAGTAAAATTCAGATACTTGCTCCTATTGTCAGAGAAAAAAAGGGTGAGCATGTAAAGGAATTTGATAAAGCCCGTAAAAGTGGCTATGCCAGAGTAAGGGTAGACGGTAATATTTATGACCTTACCGAAGAAATCAAGCTGGAGAAAAACAAAAAGCATACAATAGAGATAATTGTAGACAGATTGGTAATTAATGATACAATCCGTGCCAGACTTGCCGATTCTCTTGAGGTTGCTTCTAAGCTTGCAGGAGGATTGGTGATTGTAAGCGTAGTAAATGGTGAGGATATGCTATTTTCACAAAATTACGCTTGCCCTGAGCATGGTATAAGTATAGAGGAGCTTTCTCCACGAATGTTCTCGTTTAACAATCCTATGGGAGCTTGTCCACACTGCACTGGTCTGGGCGTGTTTATGCGTGTAGACCCTAATCTGATTATCACAGACTGGGATAAATCTGTGCGTCAGGGTGCTATAAAGGGCAGTGGCTGGGCTATGGAGGGCAGCTCGATAGCGACAATGTATTTTGAGGGTCTTGCAAACCATTATAATTTTGATTTAGATATCCCTGTAAAGGATTTACCAGAAAATATTATAAACATACTTCTATATGGTACAAATGGAGAAAAATTTGAGGTCACCCGTAAATCTGAGTATGGCAGGGGTACTTACGAAACTGATTTTGAGGGTGTTATAAATAACCTTGAACGCAGATTTAAGGATACTCAAAGCAAGTGGATTAAGGAAGAAATCCAGAATTATATGAGTGAAGTTCCTTGTAAATTCTGTAAAGGCAAGCGACTTTCAGAAATCAGCCTTGGTGTTACAGTTGGCGATATAAATATTTCTGATTTATGTGAAAAATCAGTTATACAGATAATGGAGTTTGTCAATTCTCTGGAACTATCCCCACGAGATAAAGCAATAGCCGAGCCGATTATCAAAGAAATCAACAACCGTCTGGGCTTCCTGCACAGTGTCGGACTTGACTACCTTACACTTTCCAGATCATCTGGTACTTTAAGTGGTGGCGAAAGCCAGCGTATCCGTCTTGCTACTCAGATAGGTTCTTTTCTTATGGGAGTTTTATATATTCTTGATGAGCCGAGCATAGGCTTGCACCAGAGGGATAACGACAAGCTTATTGCTACTCTTAAAAAGCTGAGAGATTTAGGCAATACCGTAATAGTTGTAGAGCATGACGAAGACACAATGAAGGCTGCCGACCACATTATAGATGTAGGTCCAGGTGCTGGTGTGCATGGTGGCAATATAGTTTGTAGTGGTACTATCGATAAAATTCTTGCGTGCAAGGATTCAATAACAGGTCAGTATCTGAGTGGCACAAGAAAAATCGAGGTTCCACAGGAGCGTCGCAAGGGAACAGGGCAGAAGCTTGTTGTTAAGGGTGCAAAGCAGAATAACCTTAAAAACATTACAGTAGAGTTTCCGGTTGGTGAGTTTATCTGTGTTACTGGTGTTTCTGGTTCAGGTAAATCATCGCTTGTTAATGAAATTCTGTATAAGCATCTTTCTTCACAGCTGAATCGAGCAAAGTGTCAGGCTGGTAAGTTCAGAGAAATTACTGGTATTGAGAATTTTGACAAGGTAATTAATATAGACCAGTCACCAATAGGCAGAACACCTCGTTCAAATCCTGCTACCTATACAGGTGTATTTACCGATATCCGAGAGCTTTTTGCTTCTACTCAGGACGCAAAAATGCGTGGCTATAACACAGGAAGATTTTCCTTTAATGTAAAGGGTGGTCGCTGTGAGGCTTGTCAGGGTGATGGTATATTAAAAATAGAAATGCACTTTCTGCCAGATATTTATGTGCCTTGTGAGGTGTGTAAGGGCAGACGCTACAACCGTGAAACTTTACAGGTTAAATATAAGGGTAAATCTATTTATGATGTACTTGAAATGACTGTTGAGGAAGCTGTAGAGTTTTTTGCAAACATGCCTAAAATTCACCGTAAGCTTAAAACATTGCTTGATGTAGGCTTAGGATATATCAAGCTTGGTCAGCCTGCAACAACCTTATCTGGTGGTGAGGCTCAGAGAGTAAAGCTTGCTACCGAGCTTGCAAAACGCTCTACAGGCAAAACAGTTTACTTCTTGGATGAGCCAACTACAGGATTACACATTGCAGATGTACACAGACTTGTACAGGTGCTGCAAAAGCTTGTAGACGCTGGCAATACTGTTATAGTTATCGAGCATAATCTTGACCTTATTAAAACCTCTGACTATATTATTGATATAGGCCCTGAGGGTGGTGACAGAGGTGGTACTGTAGTTGCTAAAGGTACACCAGAGCAGGTGGCAAAAAATCCTGACAGCTACACCGGACAATACCTTGCACCGTTGCTTGAAGAGTAAATAAATTGTAGTTTGTAGGGCTAATAACAAACTTCGATAGAGAAAAGCGTAAAGTTTAGGTCCACCCTTTTTAAAGGGTGGTGGGTCAAGGGCAAAGCCCTTGCAGGTTTTAAGGACAGAGTCCTTAACGCCTCAA
>JAXJDU010000334.1:0-4000 GCA_036301785.1 Acutalibacteraceae bacterium
ATATAATATATGTAAAGAATGATATTTTACATATAACGAGGTGATGAAAATGACAGATTACAGAAAGCTTTGTATAGAACTGTTTGGTACTGATGATGTTGATAAACTCAAAGCTATCGCATACAAAAAACATTCTGGTAAAAAAAATAAACTCAGTGATATAGACATAGAAGAAGCTTTTGTAATGCAACAGCAGGGTAAAACAGTAGAGACGATAGCTAACCACTTTGGTGTGAGTCGTCAAACTATGTCTAAGTATCTGAACAAAGATTATCCTGGTTATACTCTACGTCTTGATTTTATGCATAAAAGAAAAATCTGTACCAAAATATATGTGGATTTCGAAAATGAAAAGATACGCATTACAAACTCTGTCAGTAATCCGATATATACTGCCTTTGGAGTCATAGAAAATCCAACATGGGAAGATTTTCAGGATTTTTTGGCTGAGCGTTGTTTTCCGGAGGACAGGTTTATGGCAAAAACTATCCTTAAACAGCTTGGTATATCAAGTGGTTATGACCCTCTTGAAATCATTAGAAAAACTCAAGGGCGAATGGCAGAGGATAATCAGTATATCAAAATTACTACGATAAAATGAGGTGTGTAATGAAAACTATAGATATGACCAATTATGACATCATAAAAACAAAAGCCACATCATCAAAAGGGAATCAGATGAAATGGCTACTAAATGAATATTGGTATAAACAGGATCATATGGGTTACGAAGGATTAAGCGAGGTTGTTGTATCACAGCTTTTGAAAAAATCAAATGTAACTGGTTTTATCGAATATGAACCAATAAAAATCAAGTATAACCTTGCAAATAAGAATGGTTGTTTATCACACAATTTTAAAAGTAATGAAGAAATAATCATTACGCTTGAACGTTTGTACAAACAACACAAAGGAAAATCATTAGCCTACAAATTATCAAGCATATCAGAAGTTGAAGAAAGAATAAAGTATACCGTTGATTTCGTTGAGAGTGTAACAAATCTAAAAAAAGTAGGTGCATATTTTTCAACTATGCTACAGTTAGATGCATTTTTTCTCAACGAAGACAGACAGAACAATAATATTGCTTTCATTTTCAACGAAAAAACAGAAGAATATAGCTTCTGTCCTTATTTTGACTTTGGCTTGTCTCTGCTTGCTGACACAAACGACTACCCATTAGATGTAGAAAATACAGAATGTATTAAGCACATAAGCTCAAAGCCATTTAGCCTTGATTTTGATGAACAGGCAGATGCTGCTACTAATCTATATGGTGACAATGTAAAGTTCTTCTTTACCAATCAGGATATTGAAAACATTTTGAAGCTTCTTGAGGAATACTATAACAGTGACATAATAACCCGAGTCAAAACGCTATTATTCAATCAAAAAAGAAAATATAATTATATGTTTTAATAATAAGAGAGACGTGGTTGTATAATTATGTTGGTAAGGATGGAATCACCTATCTCTTACTTGTTCAGAGTAAATATTTCAAGTCAAAAAAATCTCAGCAAAAGTAGTGTTTGTAATAACCTACTAATGCTGAGATTTTCTATATATGTTTAGATTTATTAGAAGCTTACAGCAAAACCATCTGTTATGGTTTTTCAAAATGCTATCAATCCTTTTTGCTGATATACTCTATAAACTCTGGTGTCTTTGACCAATACTTAATACCCCAGTTTTCAAAACTCCACTCCTCCATATATTCGTTACATTCGTAATCAATATAGTATATCAAACCGTTTTGTACTACAAAATTAGTTGGGAAATAGTCAATATTAAGCCCTGATTTTTTGGCTGTTTCTGCCATTTCACGGATTTGCTCCATATAAGGCTCAACTGATACATCGTTTTTTACCATATCAAAAATTGTATCGCCGTCTATGTACTCCTTTAAAATTCGCTCGTTTTCAATGTCTATTTCTATCATCTCTGGTATTCTGATACCAGCATTAAGAAGTCGTTTGTAGTCGTGGTTTTCGGCCTCTATTTTGTTGCCAAAGGTATAATAGGCACAAGGCTCGTGATGTATCTGCTTTAATACATACTGCTTTCCGTCCTTTTCTGCAAGATAAGAATATCCACCCTTTCCTTTGCCAAGTAATTTTATAATTGAATATTCCTTTTCGTTAACTGTTAAAGCTTTCATTTCTTGCACTCCTTGTAAATAATTATTCCTTTTGGCAACAAGCAGTTGTTGTTATAGTGTTTTGAATAAATGATTTTTCCTTTTACATTAAAATCAATAGCTATCTTTTCAGCGTTGATAATAACATTTATTATTTCTTTTTCTGCTACAGAGGCTTTTTTGTAGCCTATAAGTCGTGGATACTTCTCGTTATGTATCCACTCAACATCTGTACTCTTTAGTTGACTGTAAATTTTTCGTATTTCAATAATCTTTTTAAATTCATCAGAAACAGTACTATACTTTCCTGCTAAAATTTCATCCCAAGGCATAGGGCTTCTGTTGTAAGGATTACACTTGCCTGGCATAGCTATTTCTGTTCCATAATACACACAAGGTGAACCTGGCATTGTCATTAGTATAGTAATCTTTTGCAAAAGCACATCAACATCTTCGCAGGTTTCTATCACTCTTTGGGTATCGTGAGTATCTAAAAAGTTGAACAGTACCTTTATGGTTTGCTCTCTATACATCGACAAACAGCTATTGATACTATACATCAAAGCTTTTGAGTCCATAGTTTTCTCTGCCCAGAAATCATTCAGACTGTTATAAAACGGATAGTTCATTACAGAATCATACTCATCGCCCTGTAACCATGCTGATGACTCGTGCCAGATTTCTCCCAAAAGAAAAACATCAGACTTTATAGCTTTTAGATGATTATGTAATTTCTTTATAAAACGGTGAGAAATTTCATTTCCTACATCAAATCGTATTCCATCAATATCAAAGCGTTTAATCCACTCAGTACACACATCCGTAAAGTATTTAATAACTTCATCGTTATTTGTGTTAAGTTTAGGCATATTCGCTTCAAATGCGAAAGAATAATATCTGCCATCCTTAGTTTTTATATCGTCAGTATAAAAGCTGTCACTATTGATAAAGAACCAGTTGAAGTAATCAGAGTTTTTATCGTTTTTAAGAACATCATTCCACGCAAAGAAATCAGTACCACAATGATTAAATACAGCGTCAAGCATTACTCTTATTCCCTTTTTATGAGCTTGCTTTACAAGATTTATCAAGTCAGCCTCTGTACCAAAATCAGGGTCTATCTGCAAATAATCAGATAGATTGTATTTGTGATTAGTAGTTGCTTTGAAAAGCGGTGTAAGGTATATTCCTGTAAAGCCAAGCTCTTTTATATAGTCGAGCTTTTCGGTTATACCATTTATATTACCACCGAAAAAATCAGCGTATATCATATCAGTAGTATCGTTCCAAGGTTTGAATTTCTCAGAGTCTTTAAAGCCTGTACCTCTGCAAAAACGGTCTGGCATAATCTGATACCATACTATATCCTTAACCCAGTGTGGAGGATTTACAACATCATCACTATTCAGCCAAGGGAATTTAAAATACTGCTTAGAATATTTTTTATTTGCAACATCATTTTGTAATACAACTCTGTTTTCATAAATTTCAGCTACCTCATCACTAGCTTGTATTTTAAAATAATACTGCAATCGTTTAAAGCTTGGTTTGATTTTAATTTTCCACAGCAAATGATGTTCAAGCTCAATCTTAGCTGTAATTTCTTTTTCCTTGCCAAACCAAGGGAGTCTGCCCGATATTCCGTTTATATATGGGTCTTCGCTTATAATATATGCAGAAGTAACTTCCTTACCTGTTCGAAGTGTTATCACAAGCTCATTATCATCAAGTGCATAGCAAAATTCAGAATTACATTTATGCTCAATAGCTGATATATTCATAATCATCACCACCACTTGCATTATACACTCTTCAGATATATAATGCTTATAGTATTCTAACACGATTTTTACACAAAACTAA
>JAXJDU010000335.1:0-4744 GCA_036301785.1 Acutalibacteraceae bacterium
ATACTCATTTGCCTTATTCATTTGTATCCTCCTTTACACCAAGAGCCTCTGCAAGTAGCTCTGTTGGATAAACTACAGGAATATCAGAACCACTCTTCTCTAGGTTATATTTACAAAGTGGGCAAGCTGTTACAATCATTTCTGCCCCATTGTTTTTAGCACTGCCTGTTACTGTCTGGCTCTTCTTTGTTGCAAGCTCTGGGCTTTCCATTCTTACATAACCACCACAGCACTCGTTTCTATATGAGTAGAATACAGGCTCTGCACCAATAGCACGGATAAAGTCTTCCATAATCTGTGGATTTTCTGGGTCATCCATATGCATTACAGAATTTGGTCTTAAAAGTAAGCAACCATAATAAGCTGCAATCTTTTTACCTGTTAAAGGATTAACTACCTTTTCTTTTAATGTATCAAAGCCAACAACATCACGCAAAAGCTCAAGGTAGTGATAAACCTGTGTTGAGCCATCGTATGGAGTTTCATCTGCCATATAACGGTTAGCCTTGTCAGCAAACTCGCAGTCATTCTGCATTGTGTAGTTTGTTTGCTTAATAACATTATGACAAGCAGAGCATACTGTTACAAGTGCCTGCTCTTTGCTCTGTGCTTCTTTTAATGCACGCACAGAAGACAACTTTGTGGCAATTTCTTTTTTATCTGTAGTGAAAACACCACCACAGCATTGCCAGTTTTCTATTTCTTCAAGAGTAACGCCCAAAGCCTCGGCAGATTTTCTTGCATAAATGTCAAGGTCTTTTGCCTTTGTTTTGAGGGTACAGCCTGGGAAATAACTTACCTTCATGTTGGTACCTCCAGTTTATAAAATTTTATCTTAACGGAACAACTCACTGATTAAAACGGTCGCTGATTAAAAAGTTGGAATTCCGATTTTATAAACAAGCCGTTTAAACCATAAAGCCTATTATATTAAATATGTAAGCTTTATCGGCTGTTTTGTCAGCACCCAGCCACCAGCGTTGCAACTTAATGGCTAAGTGCTGTATTTTACATTTTTTGTTGAGCTGTTAAATCAGACAGTATTACAGATTAAAAAGTAATCTGGCTGATAACGCTCTTTAAGCTGTCAGCACTCTTGCGTAGAGCGATGATTTCTTCATCGTTCATTGGCAGAAGAATCTTGTTCTCTGCACGCTTGTTACCAACAACTGTAAGCAGGCTTAAGCATACATCCTCAATGCCGTACTCGCCGTGTAGCATTGTTGATACTGTAAGAGGTGTGTCGATGCTCTGTAGTAAGCTCTTGCATAGGTGACATACAGAAACTGCTACTGCATAGAATGTAGCACCCTTACGCTGAATTACCTGACCACCAGACTTCTGTACATACTCAAGAATCTCTGCACGGTTGATTTCTGGATAATCAAGACCGTTGTGGTGAAGAATAGCGTTGCGATACTCCTCAGCTGGTACATTACAGATGTTTGCATTTGACCATGGAATGAATGATGAATCACCATGCTCACCAAGTACATAAGCGTGAACATTCTGCTGGTTGATTTCGTAATCCTCACCTAGTCTTGCACGCAGACGAGCTGTGTCAAGAATTGTACCAGAACCGATGATTCTCTCCTCTGGAAGGTCTGAGCACTTGCAGAATGTGTATGTCAGAATATCAACAGGGTTACTTACGATAACATAAGTAGCGTCTGGTGCATAACGAGTGATTTGTGGAATAATCTGCTTTGTGATGTTTACATTTGTCTGAGCAAGGTCTAGTCTTGACTGACCAGGCTTTCTAGCTACACCAGAAGTAAGAATAACAATGTCAGAGCCTACTGCATCTGCATAGCTACCTGCATAAATGTTGCATGAATGGCAGAATGGTGTGCCCTGAAGAATATCCTGTGCCTCACCCAAAGCCTTTTCTGTGTTAATATCGATTATTACAATTTCTGAAGCAATACCTGCAACAGTCATTGTGTAGGCGATTGTGGAACCAACGCTACCGGCTCCGATGATAGTAATCTTATTCATAATATCTTCTCCCTCTTTTCCATTATTCAAAAACCAGTTTGATTTCTGATTGGTTTTCAAGCGTTTTTCAGTTCGCAGAAAAATAAGCAAAAATTGGTATAAAATCCAGCTTCTGGAAAATTTCAGATTATATTCTTACCTTTAATTTTCTTAACAAAGCCTAAATTTAGACCTAATTAGCTCATTATCTGTCATACGCTCTAAGTATAACATATAACGCCACAAAAATCACTACTTTTCGATAAATTAATAATTATTTTTCAATATTTACACTTTATACCAGCAATAAAAGCTGTTATATATACCAACATAACAAGCAAAAGGCAACACCACACATACTGTATCTATGATACCATATATGCAGTCTTGCCCTTATATGTAAGCACAGGTTTATATTTATTCTTTAAAAATACCCATAGCCCATCTCTGGTCAATTATGTATTTTTTCTCAGAGGCTCTTTCTATTGCATCAGCATACTCATTTGCAATCGCTTCATAAAAGGTCATTTCCAGATTTGTTGCAATGATATTCCCACTTTCTGCATATAAAACAAGCATATATTCACCATTATTTTTATCCACTGCAAAATAAATCTTTTCGATATTCTCATCTGGATAATTATCTGCTGTCATCACCGTAACTATCAGCTTTACAACCTCTATAACTCTGTCGTCAAGACCCTTATCAAAAATAAGTGCCTTTTCTACCAGCTCGCTTGGAACAGACACCATTCTGTATGCGTATTTTCCACCCTCTTCAAAGTTATCCAGCTGATTTTCAGCAAATTCTATAGTCTGATAAATCTCGTCAGTTGAACTGTCCTTACCCATAAACCACATCATCAGCTTATTGCTCATATCGTGGTACAGTATAGGATAAAACATTTTGGTAACCTTTCCACAATGCTCACATTTCTGGTCAAAAAAGCTGCCGTCCAGAATTCTTGCCTTTTCTTCGGGGTTTATATCCACATTCACAGAATCCCACATAGTAATTTCAAATTCCTCTTTACATCCGGGACAGGTTGCTTTAACAGTTGTTTTTCTCGACATAAAACTCTCCTCCTCAAAATACACAATTTCTTATACAGATATCCTTATATTATATATTATATCACTAATTTTCAATTAAACAAGCTGTTTATTAAAAGGTAAGAATATTTTATTTTTCTTGACTTAAATTTAGTTTATGTTTAGAATAGGTTTAGATTATATTTGTTATAATTTTACCCTATAACTACCATTAAGATATAATGTAACTAAAATAAAATAAGGAGTTTTAACATGAGCGTTGAATTTGTAAAAATTGAAGGTGGCGTTTGTGCTGCCAAGGGATTTTCTGCAAACGGTTTAAACTGTGGAATTAACCCAAACAAAGCTAAAAACGACCTTTGCCTTATATACAGCGACAAGCCTTGTAATACTGCTGCTGTATATACACAAAACAAGGTAAAGGGTGCACCTATTATCGTAACAAAGAAGAATTTAGAGAAAACAGGTGGTATTTCTCAGGCTGTAATTGCTAACTCAAAAAATGCAAACACCTGTAATGCTGACGGTGAAGAAAAGGCAACAAGAATGTGCCAGCTTGCAGCAGAAGTATTAAACCTGAAGCCAGAGGAGGTTATTGTAGCCTCTACTGGTGTAATAGGTGAAATTCTACCTATAGAGCCTATCGAAAACCACATAAAAGAGCTTGCCGAGGGTCTTTCTTACACAGGCAACGAAAAGGCTGCTACAGCTATAATGACAACCGACACAGTAAAAAAAGAGGTTGCAGTGCAGTTTGAGCTTAACGGTGTAAAATGCACTGTTGGTGGTATGGCTAAGGGCAGTGGCATGATTCACCCAAACATGGCTACAACACTAAACTTCGTTACAACAGACCTTGCTATTTCTTCTGCCCTGCTACAAAAGGCACTAAGCGAAATTGTAAAGGTTACATACAACTGCCTGAGCATTGACGGTGACACTTCTACAAACGATATGATTTCTGTAATGGCTAACGGTTTAGCTGGCAACGAAGAAATCACAGAGGAAAACGAAGCATACGAGCTATTCAAAAAGGCACTTTATGAGGTGCTTATGAATATGACAAAAATGCTTGCTAAGGACGGCGAAGGTGCTACAAGAATGATTGAATGTACCTGTGCTGGCTCTCCAGACCTTGACACAGCTATTATTGTAGCGAAAAGCGTTATCCGTTCACCACTGTTCAAGTGTGCAATTTTTGGCAGCGATGCAAACTGGGGTCGTATTCTATGTGCTATAGGCTATGCTGAGGCTGATTTTGACATCACAAAGGTAGATGTTGATATGCGTTCAGCTAAGGGTACACTGCCTGTATGCAGAAATGGTGCTGGTGTAAAATTCTCTGAAGAAGAAGCAAAGGAAATTTTGCTTGAAGATGAGATTTACATAGATATCAACCTTAATTCTGGTTCAGCTACAGCTAAGGCATGGGGCTGTGACCTTACATATGATTATGTAAAAATTAACGGTGATTACAGGTCTTAATTTTTCCACAAATTAACATCATAACTTAAATAACAGAGCTGATTCAGATTAAGGTGAATCGGCTCTGTTTTTTACTGATTATTTGAGCAAATTGTAGTTTGCAGGGGCTTTGCCCCTGCACCCCACCACCCTTTAAAAAGGGTGGACCTAAACTTTACGCTTGAGTGTCTGCTACGCAGTCACTCAAGATACGCACAAACCAAAATGGAATTACCCCAACGCAAAAACA
>JAXJDU010000336.1:0-8559 GCA_036301785.1 Acutalibacteraceae bacterium
AGTATGTATCCATCCAACTATCTTTGACTCTGGATACTTTTTTTCCATTTCACTGTGAACATAGTCCCATGTTTCGTGTGTAAATGTTAACGTGGTCGGAGTCGCTTCGCAATATTTAGCCTCGATAAAACCATTAATAACTATGTTAGTTTTCTCAAATTCATCAATCACATATCCGATAAGCATACCACCACTTTCGTTGGTTGTCTTATTTTGTGTAAACTTATGTATTTCTTTGTATATCTTTTGAGAAATATAAATATTTTTATTTTCTTCCACTCTTTGCCCGAAAGGAAGAATATTTTTAGGAAGCTCCCTTTCTTCCACCAAATTGTTTATCTGATCTCTTTTATCTTTTGTATTCTTTTTCTTCGCCATTTTACTCACTCCAATATTTCAATATCAAAATCAGTTCTTTCTCTTGGATCGCATTTTAAATCAAGATTCTTTTTCTTTTTGTGAACAAGCAACACAGATAATATAATATTACAAATTATCGAAAGTGTAGCAATCAAAGAAATCACATTCATTAATTTTGAATCCTGTGTTTTTTCTTTTGATTCATCGTCCTCAGATTCTATTGCTTCGGTTGCGTTATTAGATGATTCTGAAGAGGTCACTTCACTTATCACATTACCTTTTTCATCTAGCTCTAAACCAATATCTACCAAGTAACCTCTTAAAACTTCCATAGGAATAGCCAAACCAATACCTTCGCTATCGATCATTTTTAAAGTATTTATACCTATCACCTGACCAACAGCGTTTAGCAAAGGCCCTCCACTATTACCTTCATTTATAGGTGCATCTATTTGAATATATTTGCTACCCTTAACCTCTCTGCTTTTCGCAGAAATCACACCCTTGGTAAGAGTATATGCCATACTCTTTGGAGCACCTATAGCATAAATATCGTCTCCAGTATTAATCGTCGAACTATCAGCCACTGTAAGATATGGAAACCCTACTCCATCTACACCTAAAATCGCAATATCCTCTTCCTGATTAATTCCCACTACAAAAGCCGAATATTCCTCTCCGGAATAGCTTTTAATAACTACATCATCTGTTTGATCTATTACATGTGCATTAGTTACAATACAGTCTTTTCCTATCGAAAAGCCACTTCCCAGTGAATTTCCAGAATATACAACAAACACAGATTCATAAATATCTTCTGCAACAAAATCAATTGCAAAAGAATGCAAAGATGTGGCGAGTAATATCGCCATCACCACCAACAAAGAGAGTAACACTTTGAGCGATTTCACGATATTACTCGCCTCCTAACGCTATTAATTATTATTAATTATTTAGTATTAAATACAAGTACAGAGTTTCCGATTGCTATTGCATCGCCTTGACGAAGAATATGCCTTGTAGTTCTATTACCATTTACAACTGTTCCCATTGGAGTTCCACAATCAACAAGAACATACTTGCTACCCTCAAGCTTAATATCACAATGATGTGGACCAACAAGCTTATCTTTGAATAGAACAATAGTATTCTTACCGTTATTACCAATACTTGTTGTTCCAGCAAACACAAGATATTCCTTGCCCTCGAATTCACCACGAATAACCTTAAGCCATGCTTGTTTTGCAAACTGTTCAAGTAAACCTACACCAATTCCAATTAAAGAACCCATAATCACAATAGCCACTGCTCTTGCAACAACGTCATTCGGTATGATATCACAAACATAATTAAACAAGAAGCCTCCTACAAAGCCTCCTCCCAAACCACCAAGGGCACAGAAAAGTATACGCTTCTTTTCAGGCTTAATCAATCCTACTGCAACACCTATGCCAAGACCCATAATAGCCCAACCTAAGCCACGCACAAATGCAGCAGTTATATCTGCCGGATCTTCTGTTAGCATTTCAGAATACATCCACTGTGCTAAATATCCACTTATAAATCCTATAGCAATAGATACTCCTGCTCCAATAAGTGCATACTTTACTACTTTTTCACGGGATCCATAGAAAACACCTTCACCAATACCAAGGAAAAGTCCGATAAACAAAGCAATAACGGCAGACCACATAGCTGTACCTACGCGTGAAACCTTTGCTGCTGCATCTGCAAACTCATCTTCATCCTCATCGTACTCGTCAACAAACACCTCATAAAGTGCTTCACTGGCTTTATCATTATAATCCCAATACTCTTCTAAATCCGATTCAACAGAATCTGACAGATCCCCACTGGCAATCCATTCAGCTAAAGAACCTTCTTTTTCTGAATCAACATCATTTTCCGAACACCAGCTCTCAAATTCATCGGTTACCTTGTCAAGCACATCGTTAGCTTTTCCAGTATACTCGTAATATTCAGCAAGCTCGGAATGACCACTTATATTAGCAGCCATAACATCCCCTAACAAATTATTATCTGTCAGTTCAGAAATACCAAATCCTAAAAAAGCACCAATTACAGCCCACAAAAGACCCTTTACAATAATAGTCTTAATGTTAACTTTACCACCTTTAACTGTACCACTATGAGATACAGTTTGCATACGCTGTGCAGTTGGCACAAACTCAATTCCAGCCAATTCCTCAGCAGTTATATCAAAATCATTTTCATTTGTATCTTCTATTACTTCTACAGGAATCAAAGACTGTTCTGTTAACATAGTTTCTGCCAGTTCTGTATTAGCTATATTTTCGTTATTAGTAGTTGATGTATCATCAAACAAATCAATCTCAACACTATTTTTTGCCGAAGCATAATCGGCAATATACAAGTCTATATTACCTACTGGGAATAAGTGCTTATTATCCATCGCCCATTGTGCTGCATCTGCCGACAGAGGACTATATGAGTTCCATGATTTATACTGAATCATATCACCAATATTTATGATAATATCAGTAAGTGATTCTCCTGCTCCCCAAATATCTCCAATACAAATTTGTCCATCTCTAAAGTTAGGATGCCAAATCGGAGTAAGAATTTTACAAATCGGTTTGTATCGAGGGTATTCTGCATGTAGAGTTATCTCTATTTCATGTCTTCCTAATGTTTCAATTCGTCCATCTGGTAGCAAATATATGCCATTCACAAAATATGTAACATGATACTTCTCTGGTGGTTCATTACCAACAGGTGTAACAATAATATTTTTGTGTCCAGAAAAATCCTTCTTAACCTGCTCCCAGTCTGATAAAAGTCTTCGCATTCTTGCTGTCATAGCTTTATCCCTCCAATACACCTTCAAACACTTCTGGTACATCACCAGTAAATTCGTAATACTTAATATTCATTCCAACTCGACCACTAACAATATGAAGCAAAGGAATTCCTATCTCGTACAAGGTTTTATCTATAAAATCCTCTTCACCAGTAATTGAATGTAGACTTTCGAAGGTCATTTGTTTTCCACAATCAGGACAAGTTAACATTCCACCCTTAAGCTTATGAACCGGCATAAACAGATCTTTCTGTTGTCCACACGAACACTTACCAATCGTAGCAATATCTCTATCAAAATCTACTACTGCTGTTTCGCCTAAATCTTTTCTAATTTCCATTAACAAGCTTTTTAATGTTAACGTCCTCACAGACCACGGCTTTTCTATAATATTTTCGTAAGTATCGTGACTCATACAATCAGGCTTTTCCTGATATTCAACTACATATGAATCATGCGTTAAGCCATTAAACACATATCCTTTTCCTGCAAGTGTTGGAAGATTGCGATCTGAATGTAAAAGCTTTAACAATTCTTGCACCTGAACACCAGCAATTATAGAAGATGATGTTGGGGTTGTTGGAATTTTTCCTTGTGCCATTTGCTCATGAGTAAGCAAAGCACAGGATTTTCTTTTGTTTATAAGCATCCAGTCGGTTTCGGTCATAGTACATTCATAGCAAGCACCTCTCCCTGGAATAAAAACACGAGCAAAGCCGTTAAGTGCTTCAATTGCACCATCAATCCAAGGTTTATCCACTTTATAACACGATTGATTAATTGATAGACGAGCTTCACGGTTATCAAGTCCACCCAAAACAACATCCATTCTTCTGAACACACCTAAACCAACATCATCTATAATATTACTCACAAACGCCTTAGCTTTTACATCTGGATTTATCTCCATAGCTCGTTCAGCAGCAACCTCTGCTTTATACCTACCAACATCTTTTGCTCTATAAAGAACAGAACGAGTTAAGTTGGTATTTTCAATATCATCCATATCAAATATCAAGATTTTACCGATACCAAGCAATGTCAGATTTTTTATCAATTCATTTCCAATCGCACCTGCACCCACAACCATTATTGTTGCATTTTTAAGACGCTCCTGATCCCACCAAGGAATTAATCTTAATCTGCTATAACGATCTTCCTCAAGCTCACTTTTTTGTAATTCTAAAACATCGTTCATCGCTTAGCACCACCCGCTGTGATTTCAGGCTGAAGACGAAGAACATCACCATCTTTAATTCCTGCCTCACTCAAGGTCTGAGCTTCGAGCAGTTGACGACCTGTAACCTTGTGAATAAACTTATAGCTAATTGGATTACCATCAGGTCCAACTGATGGTAGCTTAATTTTTTCTACAAGCTTTACCATAATAATGCCACACTTAATATCGTCTGGCAAACCAACCTTTTGCTCCTTATTACCAGTAGCATCAACAATAACAACATTTACTTTAGCCATTTTAATTTTCCTTTCTGTTACATAGGGAGAGAGATTTTTCATCTATCTACCAGTTAATATTTATATTCTGATTAATCTTCTTTTAATATTTTTACATCATCAAGTTTATCAGCTTCAAAAAGATCATTTATTCTATTGATAGCGTCTTTACTTAACTTATAACCATCATCTAGGGTAGTCTTTATAAATATTCTACCTATATTGTTTACTGCTTTTTCAAGTCTTTCATCTTCATCGTCATAACTACTAATTTCTTCGTCGGATAAATCTGAAACAGAACAATAGTACTCCCATTCTTTGTCATCACTATTCCAAGTATAAAGCCAATAACTACTCACATTTGCACCATAGCTGTTTGCACCGCTAAGATACAGAACCAATCTTTTTATCGGCTCTCCATCAGCATTTGTAAGTTCATCATAATAAGCCTCTCTTAAATTGAAAGAATTAGGATCCTTCAAATTTTCAGCAGAATTCGCACTTTGCACCGCAGCGATATTTTCAGCTCTTATTGCAAGCTTTTCATCGTCATCAGCCTTTGCATAGGCCTTTTCATAATTACCTTGAGCACACAGATCATCTACAGACACAAAAATTTTAGGTGCTACTACCTTCAAAACAAGTATTAATGCAACTACAGCAACAAGTACGCTAATAATTTTTTTCGGCATGTTCTTTTTTGCTTCATTAGATTTACTTATACCTGCGTTAATATTATTAATAGCATTTGTTACCGTTTGATCAACTACAAGTCCTGCCTTTTGTCCACATTTAGGGCAAAATTCTTGTCCCTCCTGTAATTCGTTTCCACATTTGCCACATATATTCTTTTGAGGAGCGTTTTTAGGTGTTCCACACTTTGGACAAAATCCCTGACCGTCCTGGAGTTCGTTTCCACACTTACTGCATATATTCTTTTTAGGAGCATTTTTAGGTGTTCCACACTTTGTGCAAAAAGCTTGACCATCACCTAAAGTTGCTCCACAGTTAGAACAAACCTCTGTAGGGTTAGTCCCCTGCTCCTCGTGATATTGTTCTGAACAGCCAAAGGTAGTACAGCCCTTGTTCTCTTTCCAGCAGTCCTCGTGGTGAGGAATGTCGCAAGCAGGACACACCTTTACAGCATCACCCTCTTTGATTTCCGTTTTACAAAACGGACAAATCTTTCCTACATAGTTTTCCATCATAAAACCTCCTTATCAATTTATTTTCGGAATACTTTCTTCTATGCTTTCTACACTGTCTTCTGCGTCCTGAAGCTCTGTCACTATACTGCTTATACCATCGACTGCTGGTGAAATAATCGAAGTTGGTATATATGTATATGCATCAGCCAGCTCTTCTTCTATTATTTCAAGTGATGCAACATACTCAGTACACATCACATCATCATATCTGAATAGCTCTGCCGAAGACAGTGCACTTTCCACACTGGAATGAGCATAATCTATATAAAGCTCTTTTATATAATAGGTCGAGCTTTCTAAGGCATCAGTAATATATTCTAAGCAATCAGCATAATCACCACCAGATACAGCAATGCATTTTCTTATATCGTTGTATTTCTCATACTGCTCCAGCGTTAACACTGTACTAATATGCTCCATAACATTTGTGCCATCTTTTTGTGTTATTTCTATAATCTGTGCAATTTTCTGAAAAGATGAATACTTATCTAATGCTGTTTCATTAACAAGTAAATCTGTTGTTGATGTGTATTCATTTTCAGAAACCACCTTAATAAAAGCATCTAATATCTTTTCTCTGAAAATCATCTGTCCAACAGGTGTTAGTGACTTGTAGTCCGATTCTACTTTAGATATATTCACATTATCCGATTTAATTTCATCAATTATGTTTTCTACTTTGCTATTAAAGAACATATATGCAGCACCCAGAATTACACCGATAACAACAATAACCAAAAGCAACATCATCAACAACTTGCTTTTTTTCTTTTTCTTTTTCGCATTTTTCTCGATATCCTGATTAAACTTTGAAATCGCATCAGAAACATCTTCCGAAACATTCATTTGCGTACTTTTACCACAAAAAGGACAGAAGATTTGACCTTCCTCAAGATTTCCACCACAGTTATTACATACATGAGTTGTGCCAGATACCTGTGTTCCGTTCTGTTCTGAACAACCAAAGGTAGTACATCCCTTGTTTTCTTGCCAACAGCCCTCGTGATGAGGAATGTCGCAAGCAGGACACACCTTTACAGCATCTCCCTCTTTGATTTCCGTTTTACAGAACGGACAAGTTTTTCCTATGTAGTTTTCCATTATAAAACCTCCATTCCTTAATTTGTTATATTTGTGCTTACTGTTCCTAGCAGCTCACGTGTGTTTGCATTATATACCTTAATTGTTAAGGTTCCAGTTGCTCCGTACTGTGGATTATTTGAATATAATCCCTTATCCCATTCAGCGCTAAAAGACGAACCAGAAGATTTATCTTCCCAATCCCAATCTGAGAAGCTAACTCTTCCGTTAGGATAATATATTGTATGAGTAAGATCTATAGTTTCTCCTGGAGCTCCACCTTCTAATTGAAACCTTACTTGTAAGTAGGTGCAATATTTACTTACAGAATCCTCGTGCGTATCCCGATCATCTTCGTCTGTGTTAATAATTGCACTTGTTATTTTCCATTCGTAAAGGTCATTATAGATTGACTTTGCATCCCTGTAATTTTTGTCTTTTAACATTTTTAAATAATCATAGGTTGCATAATCATAATTATTTTTGTGTGAACTTACATAACCATACATACATTCATCAATTTTATCATCACTGTCTTTGTAATAGCTTATCTCTTCAAATTCACCCTTTGCCAATTGATGCATTCCCATCTCCAAGTCATCGCATGCTTCTCTATATTTTGTTTCTACAAGTAAATCTTCGCAATCTTCGTAATTACCTAATTTTTCAAATAGCTCTTTTGCTTCGAAATAATGCTTGTTATCAAGACACCAGCAAGCTTTTTTATATTCTGTTTCGGTAACTAATTCTTCGCTATCTAAAAAACCGTTTAAGTTAACAAATTCTATATAAGCTATGTCAAACTTACCTTCTTGCAAGTAATCTTTAGCTTGCACATATTTATAATATGGTATACCTGCAAAAATGACAGCACAGGTAATAATAGGTATTATAATTATCAAAGAAAGTATGACTTTAATAGTTCTCTTTTTCTTTTTCTTTTTTCGCTCTAAACGCTCAGCCTGCTCAAGCTCTTTAGCCTTTTTCTCTTGTTCAGCCTTTACCTGTTCTTCTGCAAGTCTGATTCGCTCAGCTTGCTCACGCTCAAGTCGCTCTTGCTCTTCTCGTTTCGCTGTAGTGTACTCATTTAGGGTTGTGGTTAAAACCTCAACATTAAGCTTGTCTTTAAGCTCGTCTACGGTACAACCACAGTAAAAGCATTTTTCTTCTGCTGCCTCATTAAACACACCACAGGTACAACGCCAATAACCATTTTCAGAAGCAACAACATATTTTGCTTTAGGTGTAGTTTCTCTGGCGTATTGTTCAGCAAGCTCTTTGCTACCCAATTTTTTAACCAGTAACTCCGACTCGGGAAACAAGAAAAACTTTTCACTTGCTTCTACAGTAGTACGATCTTCAAGTAAAATTTTCTTTATAGTTGCGTTGACTTTTCTGGTTGTTTTTTCTGGAATTTCTACAGCTGCAGTTTGACCAAATGTTGAGCCTCGTTTTGTGATAAGGTCTAGGTATTGAAACGAGAATGGTGTACCAACTTCATCACCCCAAACATCGTAACATCTGAACTCCACAACCATAGCCTTAACATTTTTGTCTTGTATAGTATTAAAAGAACACCTGGCAAAGAGTTTATCCTTTACTCTATCAATTATC